>JAJUHI010000091.1 GCA_029267955.1 Sporobacter termitidis
CTCCAAAGGGCGTTGCGCTCTCCAAAGGGCGTTGCGCCCCCAAAGGGGGGCGCTTTTTGCCGTTTATTACGATTAGCTGCAGCAGTGCTTGACCCGATCGGCCTCCTCCGCCCGCTTGCCGTTGTTGAACCGGTCCAGGGTCCCAACCAGATAGCCGGTAATCCGGCGGATGCGCTCAAAGCCCTGGGCGCTGTCGGTCTCCCGGCGGCCGCAGTGGGGGCATTCGTCCTTGATGATGCCGGTGTACCCGCAGACAGGGTCCCGGTCCACCGGATGGTTGATGGAGCCGTAGCCGATGCCGGACTGCTGCATGTAGCGGATAATCTTCTCAAAGGCCTCAAGGTTGTCCAGGGGGTCGCCGTCCATCTCGATATAGCTGATGTGGCCGGCATTCGTCAGCGCGTGGTACGGCGCCTCCAGCCGGATTTTCTCAAAGGCGCTGATGGGGAAATAGACGGGGATGTGGAAGCTGTTGGTGTAGTATTCCCGGTCGGTGACGCCGGGGATGATGCCGAACTTCTTCTTGTCCAGCTTGACAAACCGGCCGGACAGGCCCTCCGCCGGGGTGGCAATCAGCGTGATATTGAGCTTGCGCTTCTGGCTCTCGGCGTCGCACCGGGCGCGCATATGGCTGATAATCTCAAGCCCCAGATTCTGCGCCCGCTCGCTCTGCCCGTGGTGCTCGCCGATGAGCGCCACCAGCGTTTCGGCAAGGCCGATAAAGCCGACGGTCAGCGTGCCGTGCTTTAAGACCTCCCGGACCTCGTCGTTCCAGCCCAGCTTGTCGCTGTCAATCCACACCCCCTGCCCCATGAGGAACGGGTAGTTGTAGACATGCTTGCGGCACTGAATTTCAAAGCGCTCCAGCAGCTGGTCGATCACCAGATCCATCACCCGGTCCAGGTCCTCGAAAAACCGCTGGATATCGCCCTTGGCCTTGATGGCGAGGCGGGGCAGATTGACGGAGGTAAAGGACAGGTTGCCGCGGCCGTTGCTGATTTCCCGCTCCGGGTCGTGGACATTGCCGATGACGCGGGTGCGGCAGCCCATATAGGCGATCTCCGTCTCCGGCCGGCCTTCCTTGTAGTACTTGAGGTTAAACGGCGCGTCCAGGAAGGAGAAGTTCGGGAACAGCCGCTTGGCCGAGCAGCGGCAGGCCAGCTTGAACAGATCGTAGTTGGGGTCGCCCGGATTGAGGTTGACGCCGTCCTTGACGCGAAAAATCTGGATGGGGAAAATCGGCGTCTCGCCGTTGCCCAGGCCGGCCTCGGTGGCCAGCAGCACGTTTTTCATCACCATGCGGCCTTCCGGCGTGGTGTCCATGCCGTAGTTGATGGAGGAGAAGGGTGTCTGGGCGCCGGCGCGGGAATGCATCGTGTTCAGGTTGTGGATAAAGGCCTCCATGGCCTGATAGGTGGCCCTGTCGGTCTCCTTCCTGGCGTAATGGAGGGCCAGCTTCTGCGCTTTTTTGCACTCCGCCTCGTCGCCGTAGGCGGCCGTCAAAATCGGCAGCTCCGCGGCGAGATACGCCTCGTTGTTTTCCAGGGTCGGCACCAGGCCCGTCTTTTCCTTGATATCGGCGATCATCGCCTTGATATCGTCCTCGATATCATGGTCCAGCTCCTTCCAGAGCATGATGGCCTTGGCCAGGTTCTGCCTGTACAGGCGGACAAAGGTCTTCCGGACGCCCTCGGCCATGCCGTAGTCAAAGTTGACGATGCTCTGGCCGCCGTGCTGGTCGTTCTGGTTGGACTGGATGGCGATGCAGCACAACGCCGAATAGGAGGCGATGTCGTTGGGTTCGCGCAGGGTGCCGTGACCGGTGGAAAAGCCGCCCTTAAAGAGCTTGATGATGTCAATCTGCGTGCAGGTGGTGGTCAGCGTCAGAAAATCCAGGTCGTGGATATGGATGTCGCCCTCCTGGTGGGCCTTGGCATGGTCCGGGTTGAGGACGAACATATTGTAAAAGACCTTGGCGCCCTCGGAACCGTATTTGAGCATGACCCCCATGGCCGTATCGCCGTCGATATTGGCGTTTTCCCGCTTGACGTCGCTGTCGCGGGCGTCGGCAAAGGTAATCTCCTCATAGGTCTGCATCAGGCGCGTGTTCATCTGGCGGCGACGGCTGCGCTGGTCCCTGTACAGAATATAGGCCTTCGCCGTGGTGATATATCCATGGTCCATCAGGACCTTTTCAACAATATCCTGTATATGCTCCACATCGGGCGTGTCCGCACCCTCCACCTCGAGGATGGACTGGACCTTCTGGGCCAGCTCCGCCGCGATACCGGCGCTGTCCGGCCGGTAGGTGGCGTCAAACGCCTTCCTGATGGCCTCCGCAATTTTGCTCACATCAAACGGGACGGTTCTTCCGTCTCTCTTTTTTATGCTCGTGATCGGCATCCCTGTCACCTCTTTTGTATTCGGTAGAAAAAAATAGAGCCACTATATATAGTGTTCTCCACCGGGCTTTTGCAGTTAAATAATACAATGTATAGTTTCCTAAGTCAAGCGCTTTTATGAAAATATCACCATAGCTTTTTGTTTCATTTTTTGATGAATTTTTGGTGATATTGTCACCTGCCGACTGCAAAACATGCCGCCGCGGGCGTTTTTATCGCCCCCGCAGCAAAAAACCCGTCCTTCAAGGGCGCCGGCCGGCGAGCCTTAAAAGACAGGGTAAGGACAGGGTCCTGTATTTTCGTTTTTCGATTAATTGATCTCCTCTCCCCTGCGCCAGGCGCGGATGGCGTCGGCATACTTGCCGCGCATGGCTTTAATATACAGGAACACGCCCAGGGGCAAGAGCGCCATGTATTGGATCAGGTGCAGCAGGAGGCTTGCCGACAGGGCGGCGCTTTTGTCCACGCCGAAGCCCACAAGGCCCGCGATGGCGCCGTATTCAAACAAGCCGATGGCGCCGGGCGAGGAGGGCAACAGGCTGACAATGTTCGTTGTGACAAATACGGCGAAGGCCATCCGTACCGCCGCGGCGAGCCCGAAGCCGAAGGCGGCCAGCCCGAGCCAGAAGGCCGCCACCAGAACAAGCCAGGACAGGGCGCACCAGGCGAACATGTAAACAAGCGACCGGTTGAGATATTCTTTGAAATAAGACCGGATTTTCGCCGAAAAAAGCAGGGTGAGGGTCATGGCGGCCAGGAGGCCCAGGCAGCCGTACAATAAAATCCACATCACGCGGAGCATTGTCGGGTCGGTGATGCCGGCAAAGGGCACCGTTAAAGCCGATATGATGATCACGACGACGGCGTCCGACAGAATCGTGATGACGCAGAGCTTTGTGCGCCGCGCGACGCCGTAGCTTGCCGGGAAGAAGACGAGCCGGAGGCCCTCGCCGGCCTTCAGCGGGAGCACCATGTTCAGCGCGTGGCCAAGGCCGACCACCTCAAGGGCCGTCATATCGTCCATTTCCGGATCAATTCCCCGGGAATAGGCAAGCCCCCTGATATAGTTGGAAAGGATATAGACGGCAACCGACAAAAAAACGTACAGCCAGTTTATCTTATTTTCAAAAACAACCTTGATGTCCAGGTCCTTGAGCACCCTGACCGAGAAGTACACAATGACAGCCGTCAGAATAACGCCGATTATCAGCTTTATCTTCATTTTCCTATTCATCCGTATACGCCCCCGGGCTATTTTTGCGGTTTATTTTAGCATGTTTTGTTTTATTATCAGCCAATCCGCCTTTAAAAAGACATTAAAATATCTTTAAACTGTCATGAACCTTTTGCCTGTGCCAAAACGGGTTCCCAAGACGCAGACAGTGCCGGCAATCTGCTGGCACTGGCCGCAAAAAGGCCGCGCGTTAAAAGCGCGGTCTTTTTGCTATTCCGTTTTATCGCCAAAAAACCTCTTGATTTCGATTTCGGCGATTTCCACCGTGTCGGAACAGTGTATCATGTTATTGATGGTACTCACGGCGTAGTCGCCGCGGATAGAGCCGGGCAGCGCTTCTTCAAAAATGGTCGCGCCCACCAGCTGGCGCATGCCCGCGACGACGTTCTCGCCGCGCACGACCATGCCGATGACGGGACCTGACAGCATATGCTGCAATATTTGCGGGAAAAAGGGCTGATCGGCCAGATGGGCGTAATGGTCATACAGAAACGTGGCCGTCAGCTTTTTCATTTTCGCGTCGACAATTCTGTATCCCTTGCGCTCAATTCTGGTGATGATCTCGCCCACAATGCCTCTTTTCATGCAATCGGGCTTGAGCATGATGAATGTATTTTCTTCCGCCATGTCGCAGTACCCCTTTTCCGTCACAATATTATGAGACCGGACAGTGCGATGGTATGCATCGCCTGAGCTTATCATAAACCTCCCTGCTGAAAACCGCAAGGTTAAAACTATCGGTATCCGCCGGCGGGAACAACCGCTCAATGACTTACTGCATTATCTCCACGTGCGCCGGAATGACCAGCCGCGCCTCCGTCTTCGACTGGATTTCTTCCGCCGTGACGCCGGGGGCAAGCTCCCGCAGAACGATGCCCTCCTCCGTGACTTCCATAACGCCGAGCTCGGTGACAATATAGTCCACCACATTGACGGCCGTTAAGGGCAGCGTGCAGTTTTTAAGTATTTTCGGCGCGCCTTCCTTCGTTGTGTGTTCCATGGCGATAATAACCTTTTTGGCGCCGACCACCAGGTCCATGGCGCCGCCCATGCCGGGCACCAGCTTCCCGGGGACAATCCAGTTGGCGAGATTGCCCTTTTCATCGACCTCCAGAGCGCCGAGAACGGTGGCGTCCACGTGGCCGCCCCGGATCAGCGCGAAGCTCATGGAGCTGTCAAAGCAGGCGCCGCCGGGCACAATCGTCACCGGGATGCCGCCGGCGTTGACGGTGTCCTTGTCCTCCTTGCCGGCTTCCGGGCTGGGACCTAGGCCGATAAAGCCGTTTTCAGACTGCAGCATCACGTTGATGTCGGACGGAATGAAGTTTGCCACCATGGTGGGCATGCCGATACCCAGATTGACAAGATCGCCGTCTTTGAAAAAGCGGGCAACTCTTTTGACAATTCTCTCACGCATATCAGACATAGTATTCTCCTCCTTTAAGCCTTCAGGATCATATCGACAAGTGTGCCGGGGGTGACGACCTCATCCGGATTCAGCTCGCCGACCTCAACGATCTCTTCGGCTTCAACGATGACCAGGTCAGCGGCCATAGCCATCAGAGGATTGAAGTTCCGGGCCGCTCTTCTGTACACAAGGTTGCCGCTTTTGTCGGCTTTCCAGGCTTTGAGCAGGGCGATATCGGCCTTCAGGGGCAGCTCCAGCAGGTAGGTGCAGCCGTTGACGGTGATCACCTGCTTGCCTTCCGCCACAACCGTGCCGACGCCTGTGGGCGTTAAAAAGCCGCCCAGACCGGCGCCGCCGGAACGGACACGCTCGGCCAGCGTGCCCTGGGGGACGAGCTCGACCTCAATTTCGCCGGCGGTCATCTGCCGTCCCGTCTCCTTGTTTGTCCCGATGTGGGAGACGATTGCCTTTTTAATCTGCCTGCTCATGATCAGCCGGCCGATACCCCGGTCCGGAAAGCTGGTATCGTTGCCGATGACAGTCAGGTTCCGAACGCCCTTTGTAACAAGCGCGTCCACAAGGGTCTCCGGCGTGCCCACGGCCAGAAAGCCGCCGATCATAATAACCTGATTGTCGCTGAATTTTTCCGCGATTTCATCAATGCTTTTTAATTTACTCATTACACTCACTTCCTTCATCTGCAATGTGCGCTGCAAAACTGGCTCCGGCTTGCCCGGTGAATATATTACCACAACTCGGGAAATTTGTACAAAATAATTTGGGGTTGCCGCAATTTTTTGCAGCAACCCCATTATACCAAGTTTATTAACTTGTTAAATTACCGAAGGTAATTTCAACTTGTCGAAAAGCTGTATACGTAACTCCCGTCCTTTTCGCCGGAGGCGAAAAGCTTTTTTGTCGGCGGAGTGCGCGGGCGTGCGACAGAGACAAAAAAGGTTAAATTTCAACGGGTGGCGGAATTCACTTCTGCCACCCGTTACCTCTAGAGCCGCCGCAGCGGCGACATCTTTCTTCGTTTTTTGTCGAAAAAGCCCAGCGTAGCGGGTTTTTCGACAGTCTGTAATTACCGGAGGCCCATGTGGTTGGCGATAACCATTCTCTGAACCTCGCTGGTACCCTCGTAAATCTCGGTAATCTTCGCATCGCGCATGAAGCGCTCAAAGGGATACTCGCGGGTATAGCCGTAGCCGCCGATCAACTGCAGGCAGCGGCGGGTCACATCGCTGGCGGTTTCGGAGGCGAACAGCTTGGCCTGCGCGGCGAGATGGGTGTAGGGCTCGTGGTCCTGCTTGGCCTGCGCGGCGCGGTAAACCAGAAGGCGCGCCGCCTCGACCTTTGTCTTCATGTCCGCCAGCTGGAACTGGGTGTTCTGGAACTTGCTGATGGTCTGGCCGAACTGGACGCGCTGGGTGACGTACTTGATGCATTCCTCGATGGCCCCTTCGGCAATGCCCAGCGCCTGCGCCGCGATGCCGATGCGGCCGCCGTCGAGGGTCGTCATGGCGATTTTAAAGCCCTTGTTCAGTTCGCCCAGCAAGTTCTCCTTCGGGACGATCATGTTGTCAAAAATGAGCTCCGTGGTGGAGGAGGCGCGAATGCCCATCTTCTTCTCGTGGGCGCCCACGCTGAAGCCGGGGAAGTTCTTCTCCACGATAAACGCCGAGATGCCTTTGTTGCCCAGGCTCTTGTCCGTCATCGCGAAGATGACAAAGGTATCGGCGACGCCGCCGTTGGTGATGAAAATCTTGGTGCCGTTAATCAGCCAGTGGTCGCCCTTGTCCTCCGCCGTGGTCTTCTGCATGGCGGCATCCGTGCCCGCGCTGGGCTCGGTCAGCCCGAAAGCGCCGATGTGCTCGCCGGTCACGAGGGGGGTGAGATATTTTCTCTTCTGCTCTTCGGTGCCGTACTCGCTGATCGGCCAGCAGCACAGGGAGCAATGGGCCGACAGCGTAACGCTGGTGCTGGCGCAATATTTGGCAAGCTCTTCACAGGCGGCGATGTATGTAACATAGCTGAGGCCGGCGCCGCCGTATTCTTCAGGAAACGGAATGCCCATCATGCCCATTTCAGCGAGCTTCTTCACCGTTTCCGCCGGGAAGCGCTCCTGCTCGTCGATTTCCGCTGCGATGGGCTGGACTTCCTTAATGCAGAAGTCGCTTAACATTGAAATGATATCTTGTTCTTCAGCCGTGAATTTAAAATCCATACTCGCGTCAATTCCCCTTCAAATAAATATCTGGTTTGTGTGAAATACACTGCTCCCATTGTTAAGATAATAACACTTGAACCTTTTAATTTCAAATTATCTTGTTAATTTAATAACATTGTTCAATAAAATTATATTAATTTACAAAATAATAATCCCAAAATAATCAAATAACCGGCGAATTTACAATGGTTCCGGGCTGTTTTAAACGCGCCGCTGCAGAAAAATCTGGCGGTACAGGTCCTCGCCGAAAGCGGTCTCCGCCGGCTCGCCTGGCAGGATCTTGAAGGTGCGCCGGCTGTCCTCCCGGCGCTGGGCCTTGAGAAACTGCGTCTGCCCGTCGCCGAGAAATGACGCCGCGAAGGTATAAAGATGCGTCACGGAAAAGAGCTCCATGCCGTTTTCAACCAGCGCCTTTGTGATCTGGCGGCAGATTTCCGACCCCTCCCGCTCGTTGGTGGAGGAGAAGGATTCGTTAAACAGCACCATGGAACCCCGCTCCAGGAAATCGGCGATCTGCCGCATGCGGACAAGCTCCTCGTCCAGCTTGCCGCTTTCAACGCTCCGGTCCTCCTCCTTGATAAAGTGCGTGAACACGCCGCGGCGGATGGGCGCTTTGAAGCCGGCCGCCCCCACGGGCATGCCGCACTGGGCCATCAGCTGCGCCTGCCCGATGCTGCGCAGGAAGGTGGATTTGCCGCCCTGGTTGGCGCCGGTGATGATATAAAGGCGTTTACCTGTCGCCTCCAGGTCGTTGCCCACGACGGCCGAGCCCTTTGTGAAAAGAAGGCTCATATCGTACAGGCCCTGCCAATGCCGGTCGTTGCTGTCCGCCGGCAGCAGCTCCGGGACGCAGTAGGGCATCCCCAACCGCCCGAGCTTGTCGACAAGATTGAGGCAGCCTATGTAAAACGCCAGCTGGCTGCGCAGGTCTATAAAAAAGGCTTCAAGGAATCTGGCGGTCTGGGCCAGGACGTTGGCGGCGTCGATGATGGCGCGCTCCCGGCGGCGGTGCAGGTCGTGAAGCCCCGCGGGGTTCTTCTCCACATCCACGGCGTAGGACGGAGCCATATGCCACTTCAGCCGGAAGCCCTTGTCCTTGTACCGGAGCGTATAACCCACAAATTTCAGGTCGCTGCCGAGCTTTGCGCTGATTAACAGATTGTTGATATCCCCAATCTCGTCCAACTGGCCCTGTACCCTGGCAAAAAAGCCGTCCGAGAGCTCCCGCAGGAACATATTGAACAGGCCCCGGAACGCCTCGGAGTGAAACGCGGCCAGCTGCCTGTCGGCAACGCCGCGCAGCTCCTTCAGCAGCGCCGTATAGGCGCTAATCAGCGCCACGGCGCCCTCAAAGCTGCCCGTCATGTCGCTGGCGGTGGGGTGAAAACGGGGGAACCGGCTCGTCCCGGCGGCAATCTCGTAGAGCCGGTAAACGGTGTCCCTGTTACGGAGCGCGTCCGACAGCGCCTGCTGCCGGTAGCCGATATCCTCCAGGGTTTGCAGCGGCCGCATCAAGGCGTCCTCGCAGGCGTCAAAGACCGTCTTGTCCCCGTTTGCCATGTGCTCCAAGATACAGTACAGCTCCAGGTCGGCTTTCAGGTTGTCTGACAGGCTGCAGAATTTCGGCTTTTCACCGGCCATATTTTCCCGAAACATCAGATGGATTTTCATACGCCTCTCCTACTCCGCCGCCGGCGCGGCCGCGTACTCTTTGGACAGCTGCTCATAGGTCAGCCGGTGCTTCCGGGCCAAATGCATGGCGTACGCCAGGCCGTCGGGGGGCTTGCGCACAATCCTGTACGTCCGGCAGGCGGGGTCGTCCTCCCGGACGGTGCTCATCATGCTCACCGTCTCCGGCCCGTACTCGGCAAGCTCGTCCAGAAACGTCACCACGACGGCGGCGGCCCCGCGGCTGACAAGGGCGTCCATCATGTGCCGGCCCAGGGCCAGGGCGTCCGCCAGCGTGGTCGACGCGAAAATCTCGTTGATGACGACGATGCTGTTGGCCGTCGCCCGGTCTAACAGCTCCCGGAGCCGGAGGAGGTCGTCCTGCAGCTTCCCGCTGAGGGAGGCAAGCTCCTCCTCCCGCTCAAAATGAGTTAAAATATGGTCAAACAACCGCAGGGACGCATCCCGCCCCGGGACGCTTAACCCCAGGGCCGCCAGATGGTGCATCTGGCCGAAGGCGCGGGCAAAGGTCGTCTTGCCGCCCTGATTGGGCCCGGTGA
>JAJUHI010000092.1 GCA_029267955.1 Sporobacter termitidis
CGGCATCGCCAGGCTCTTTGTGCCGGCGGACAACGCCGCCGAGGCCTCTTACGCTTCGGATATCGCCGTTTATCCGGTGGAAACGGTGCTGCAGCTGCTCAACCATTTAAGCGGCCAGGAGCTCCTGGCGCCGGTGGCGCCGCGGGAGCCGGTGCCCGTCTACCCGCAGTATCTGGACTTCAGCGAGGTCAAGGGTCAGGAAAACGTCAAACGCGCTCTGGAGGTGGCCGCCGCCGGCGGGCACAATATCCTGCTGGTAGGGCCGCCCGGAGCCGGGAAAAGCATGCTGAGCAAGCGGCTGCCGACGATCCTGCCCGACATGAGCCGGGACGAGATGCTCGAATGCACGGAAATCCACTCCGTCATGGGTCTCACCGACCGGGACAACCCCATCGTCACCACGCGCCCCTTCCGCTCGCCCCACCACACCATTTCCGCCACCGCTATGGCGGGCGGCACCTCCAACCCCCGGCCGGGCGAAATCTCCCTGGCCCACAACGGCGTCCTGTTTCTCGACGAGCTGCCGGAATTTGCCCCCGACGTGCTGGAATCTCTGCGCCAGCCCCTGGAGGACGGTCAGGTCACCATCTCCCGGGCCAGCGCGTCGATCACCTATCCCTGCCGCTTTATGCTGGTGTGCGCCATGAACCCGTGCCGCTGCGGCTGGTACGGCCACCCTTCCCGCCGCTGCACCTGCACGGAAAGCGCGGTGAAGAGATATCACGAACGCCTGTCCGGCCCCTTACTGGACCGGATTGACATGTACATAGAGGTCCCTTCCCTGGAATATGAGGAGCTGCGGGACAGGCTCCCCGCGGAAACCTCCGCCGATATCCGCGCCCGGGTCAACGCAGCCCGACGGCGGCAGCAACAGCGGTATGCCGGCACCGGCACCGAATGCAACGCCTACATCGGCTCGAAAATGCTGGAGCAATACTGCGCTCTGGACAGCGCCTGCGAAAAGCTGATGAAGGACGCTTACGACCGCCTGGGCCTAACCGCCCGCTCCTACGACCGCATCCTCCGGGTGGCCCGCACCATCGCGGACCTGGCCGGCAGCGAGAACATCGAGCGCGTCCACCTGGCGGAGGCAATCCAGTACAGGACCTATGATTTTAAGGATGAACACTGATAAGATAAACGGAGAGGACATCATGGCAACCTACGCGCTGCTCGGCAACCCCGGGCACAACAGAGTCTATTTCAAGCAATCGCAAAAGCTGTCGGTGGGCGAGCTGCAACTGGCGCTACCGCATTTGTCGCAAACCTGCCGGGATATCCGCGTGGAGGAGATCGGCGGTATCATCTATGTGGTGTTTTCCTCGGAAAAGCCCCTCACGGAAAAGGACTTTGAAATACTCTCCCGGCTGTCCTTCGTCTACGCCCTTTTTGAAATCCGGGTTATCGGCAGAGACATACTGCTGCAGCCCATCGGGCGCTGGGATACGCCTTTTATCGACGATAGCCTCAGCAGCATTTTAAATTACACCGGAAAAACAAACGAGATTTTTACCCGCATGATGATCAACACCGCCGTTTTCGTGTCTGATTTTGCCGGCAGCGACCATATCCGGCTCCTGGACCCCATTGCGGGCAAGGGCACGACGGTGTTTGAAGGGCTGGTTGCCGGGTATGACGCTTACGGGATAGAGATTGGCGACAAGGCCGTTAATGACGCCTATCATTATTTGAAGAAATATCTGGAAACAGATAAATACAAGCATACGACAAAAACGGAGCGAGTCAGCGGGCCGAACAAGTCTTTCACCGCCAAACGGTACACCTTTGATATCGCAAAATCGAAAGAGGACATGAAGGAAAACAGGGTACGGCACGCAGAACTCATTGCGGGCAACTCCGTGTATGCCGACAGGTTTTTCAAAAAGAACTTCTTTCACATTATCGTCGGCGACCTGCCCTACGGCGTCCAGCACGGCAACGTCACCAACGAAAACCAGACCTCACAAACGCGCAACCCGAAGGAGCTGCTCAAAGCCTGCCTGCCCGTCTGGCGCCGGGTGCTCCTGCCCGGCGGCGCCATCGTTCTGGCCTGGAACACGTTCGTCCTGCCGCGGGACGCGCTGGTGAAAACACTGGAAACGGCCGGCTTTGACGTATTCAACGACGGCGTGTTTCTGGAATTTGAGCACCGGGTGGACCAGGCCATCAACCGCGATATCGTGGTAGCGAAAAAGGGGAACGGGGAAAAATAGCGTTGCCGAGATATACCCGGTGGCGCTATACTGTATTTTAGTACCTTATAAAAAAGTGCCTTTACGCACAGGACAGGAACAACACCATGGAAGATATTATTTTACTCAAGCAGGGCGAAATCGTTTTAAAGGGTCTCAACCGCCGGGGCTTTGAAATGAAGCTCATCGGCAACATCACCCGGCGGCTTCGCCCTTTCGGGAATTTTAAAATCTATGCCGTGCAGTCCACCATCTACGTGGAGCCCCAGGACGACCGCTGCGACATGGACAAGGCCTACGAAGCGGTTAAAACCATTTTCGGCATCGCGGCCGTATCCCGCGCCGCCGCCTGCGAAAAAGACAAGGACGCCCTTTTTGAAACCGCCAAACGCTATCTGGGCGATACGCTTCATAACGTCAAGTCCTTCAAGGTGGAATCCAAGCGTTCGGACAAGCGCTTCCCCATGACCAGCATCGCCCTGTCCCAGTATGTGGGCGGCCGGCTGGCGGAGGCATTCCCCCATGTGAAGGTAGACGTGCACAACCCGGAATTTACGGTGCACCTGGAGGTCCGGGATTACGCCGCATACGTCCACGGGCCGTCGGAGCCCGGGGCCGGCGGCATGCCGGTTGGGACGGCCGGGCGCGTGGTGTCGCTGTTGTCGGGCGGCATCGACAGCCCGGTGTCCACCTATATGATCGCCCGGCGGGGCGTGTCGGTGATACCGGTGCACTTTTTCTCCTTCCCCTACACCTCCCAGCAGGCGAAGGAGAAGGTCATCGAGCTCACGCGCATCTTAAGCCGGTACTGCGGACGCCTGCGCCTGGAGATCGTCCCCTTTACGCATATTCAGGAGGAGATCGGCGCAAAATGCCCGGAAGAACTGTTTACCATCATCATGCGCCGCTTCATGATGCGCATCGCCGATAAAATCGCCGTCCACCACGGGGCGCTGGGGCTGGTAACGGGGGAAAACCTCGGCCAGGTGGCCAGCCAGACCCTGGAGGCGATGGCGGTGACGGAAGACTGCGCCAATCTGCCGGTCCTGCGGCCTGTGATTGGCATGGACAAAAAGGAGATTATCTCCATTGCCGAACGTATCGGCACCTTTGAAACCTCCATTTTGCCCTATGAGGACTGCTGCACCGTCTTTACCCCGCGCCATCCGAAGACAAAGCCGCGGCTTAAGGACGTGGTGGCGGCGGAGTCCGTACTGGATATCGACGCGCTTGTGGAGGAGGCCTTTGCGGGGATTGAAAGCGTCCCCTGTGACATCGGCGCCCCATCGGAAAATTAATCCGCCAAAATATTCCGCCGAGATTGACGGCGGGCGCCGCCGTGTCTAAAATGATACCATCAGCTTTATAAGGGAGGTCGTCATATGGCATACACGGCGGAAATTATCGGTGTCGGCACCGAGCTGCTTTTGGGCAATATTGCCAACACGGACGCGCAGGATGTTTCCAGGGCCCTGTCGGAGCTGGGCATCAACGTCTACTTCCACACCGTTGTGGGAGACAATCCGGACCGGCTCAAGCAGGCGGTTGATATCGCCCGAAGCCGCGCCGATATCATCATCACCACCGGCGGCCTGGGCCCCACCTGCGACGACCTCACGAAGCAGACGCTGGCCGAAGCCTTTGGCAAAAAGCTGATTTTCAACGAGGACGTCGCCGAAAAAATCCGCGACTTCTTTTCAAACCGGCTGCACAACATGCAGATGACGGAAAACAATTTGCAGCAGGCCTATCTCCCGGAGGGCTGCGTGATTTTTGACAACGGCGTCGGGACGGCGCCGGGGTGCGCCTTTGAAGTCGACGGCAAGCACGTGCTGATGCTGCCGGGGCCGCCCACGGAGTGCCGGGCCATGCTGGAAAACTGCGCCGTGCCGTATCTCAGAAAGCTGTCGGACGAGAAAATACATTCCCACAACATCCACATTTTCGGCCTGGGCGAGAGCGCCGTGGAGGCGCAGCTGGCGGACATGATGAACGCCATGGAAAACCCGACCCTGGCGCCCTACGCGAAGGACAGCGAGGTGCTGCTGCGGCTGACGGCCAAAGCCGCCACCAAAGAAGCGGCGGATGAGATGATGGCGCCGGTCCTGAAGAAAATCGAAGGCATGTTCGGCGATGTGATTTACGGGATTGACACCGACTCCCTGGAGAACACCGTCATCGGCCTGTTAAAGCAGCGCCGGCTGACCCTGGCCGTGGCCGAGTCCTGCACGGGCGGCCTCCTGGCCAAGCGTTTAACCGACATCCCCGGCGCGTCGCAGGTCTTTTACGGCGGTGCCGTCACCTATTCCACCCGGTCAAAAACGTCCGTGCTGGGCGTTGACGAGGCCCTCATCCGGGAACGGGGCGTTGTCAGCCGGGAGGTGGCCGAGGCGATGGCCACGGCGGTCCGGATGAAGTTCGGCGCCGACCTGGGCGTCGGCATCACCGGCATCGCCGGGCCGGATTCCGACGAGTCCGGGCTGGAGCCGGGGACGGTTTTCGTCGCCCTTGCCGCCGGAGACAGCATCTTCTGCCGCAGCCTGCACCTGCTCTTTGACCGCGGGCGCGTCCGGACGGCGGCCTCCAGCCACGCCCTGGATATGCTGCGGCGGCACCTGACCGGGAAACCGGTCTAGCAGGGGGATACGCCAATGGCCACATGGATTGCCCATATGCGCGTCGCCGCGCATTTCATGGAGAAATACGGCCATCTTAATAACGAGAAATTCCTGGTGGGGAACATCGGCCCCGACTGCGGCGTCCCTAATGAGGACTGGACCGCTTTTACGCCGGACACCGCCACCACCCACTGGAAAACCAGCGAGGATACCATTGACGCCGAGGACTTCAAGCGCCGGTATCTGCGCCAGGCTGACGACAGGCACCCGTTCTATCTCGGGTATTACTTTCATCTGCTGACAGACATCGAATGGTCAAAGCTGTATCAGCGCAAAAAAACGGAGCCACTTTACAAGAGCGGCCTTGAAAGGAACAAACGCTTCATCTGGACGATCAAGAAAGACTGGTACGGTCAGGACCACCTGTTTTTGCAGAACCATCCCGATTTTGTGTTTTTCACGGTCTTTTCAAAGATTGAGGCGTTCCCGAACGACTATTTCGATTTTTACCCGCAGGACGCCTTTATCCGGCAGATTAAGTATATTACCAATTTCTATCTGATCGCGCGGGAGGACCCCGGCAGGGATTTCCCGTACCTGTCAAAAGACGAAATGGACGCTTTTGTCCAGGACACCATCAAAACGATCGAGGGCATTTACGAGCCGCCGGTATATAACGCTGCATGCCCGTAAAACGGAGGGAATGACGTGGAGGAGCCAGGCTACATACAAATAGAGGGTACGGTGGCCTCCGTCATCTATCAGAATGCGGAAAACGGGTATACCGTCCTGCGCCTGGACACGCCCAACGGCCTGACCACCGCCGTCGGCACCATGCCGGGCATCAACCCCGGCGAGACGGTGGTGTTGACCGGCACCTGGACGACGCACCAGTCATACGGCGAGCAGTTCAAGGCCGAATACGCCACGCGGCGGCTGCCTAGCGGCAAGGAGGCCATCTACAGCTACCTGGCCTCCGGCGTCATCAAGAACGTGGGGCCGGCCAAGGCCCGGGATATCGTTGACAAATTCGGAGACAAAACCTTGGAGATCATAGAAAACGAACCGGAAAGGCTCGCGGAGGTCCGGGGCATTACGGCAAAGCGCGCCGTCGAGGTGGGCATCGCCTTCCGGCGGCAGGTGGGCCTGCGCCGGCTGATCGATTTCCTTTCCGGCCACGGCTTAAAGCCCATCGTGGCCGTCAGGCTCTACAAATGCTACGGCGACGAGGCGCTGGCGGCCGTGAAGGACAACCCCTATATCATGACCGACGCCCAGTTCGGCGCGGACTTTTTCGAGGCGGACAACCTGGCGCTGGCGCTGGGCTTTGAAAGCGACTGCGCCGAGCGGGTGGAGGCCGCGGTGCTCTTTGAGCTGTACCACAACCTGGACAACGGCCATACCTTTCTGCCCTACGACAAGCTGGTGGCCGCCACAAGCCAGCTCATCAGCGTCCCCCATGACGCCATCGCCGAGGCGCTGGACGCGCTGACGGAGTGCGGCGACGTGGTCCGGGAGACGGTGGCCGGACAGGACGCCTGTTATCTTGCCGCTTATCACGAGGCCGAGACCTTTGTCGCAAAGCGCCTTTTGGCCATGGTGGAAAGCCCCGGGCCGGGCGGCGCGGACGTCGGCCGTTTTGTCAAAGCCTTGGAGCGCGAATACGGTATCACCTACGCGGACAAGCAGCTCCAGGCGGTTCATCTGGCGGCGGAAAGCCGCGTGATGGTGCTCACCGGCGGACCGGGGACCGGGAAAACCACCTCCGTCCGGGGCATCCTGGCCCTGTTTGACATGCTGGGGTTGAAAACCGTCCTCTGCGCCCCCACCGGCCGCGCGGCCAAGCGGATGAGCGAGCTGACCGGTCGGGAGGCCGCCACCATTCACCGCCTGCTCGGCGCCGCCATGGGCCAGGGCGACAGGCTGGTCTTTGAGCACGACGAAACCAACCCTCTAAACGCCGACGCCGTTATCGTCGACGAAACCTCCATGGTGGATATTCTGCTCATGCGCGCCCTGCTGGCCGCCATGCCCCGATACTGCCGTCTTGTTCTGGTGGGGGACGCCGACCAGCTCCCCTCGGTGGGGCCGGGGAACGTGTTCTCCGACATCATCCGCAGCGGCGTCGTGGCCACCGTCGTGCTAGACGAGGTCTTCCGGCAGGCCGGCGAGAGCGGCATCGTCAAAAACGCCCATCTGATCAACAAGGGCATTGTCCCGGATTTTTCCGAGCGGCCCGGCGATTTCTTCTTCTTAAAACGCGCAACGCCGGACAAGGCGCTGGAGACCATTATCGAGCTCTGCGCCGAGCGGCTGCCCAAAAACATGGGCATCGAGCCCAGCCAGATCCAGGTGCTCTCACCCACCCGGAAGCACCTGACGGGCACCGAGACCTTGAATGCCCGCCTGCAGGCGGCTTTAAACCCGCAAGCCGGCTGGAAAAAGGAAAAAGCCTTCGGGAACGTGGTCTTCCGCGAAGGCGATAAAGTCATGCAAATCAGGAATAATTATGATATAATATGGCGAAGTCCGGATGGCTCCGCCAGCGGGGCGGGCGTCTTCAACGGCGATATCGGCCGTATCAAGGAGATCGATTTCAGCCACGAAACCCTGACCGTTGACTACGAAGACAAACTGGTAACCTATCTGTTTGAGCAGCTGTCGGAGCTGGAGCCGGCTTTCGCCCTGACCGTCCACAAGTCCCAGGGGAGCGAGTACAAAGCCGTTGTCCTGGCCGTATCCTCCGGCGCGCCCCAGCTGTTAATCCGCAGCGTTTTGTACACGGCCGTCACGCGGGCGCGGGAGCTGCTCATCATCGTCGGGGATCAGAGCGTTTTGGAGGCCATGGTCGCCAACGACCGGCGCCAGAGGCGGTACAGCGGCCTGCGGGCCCGTTTGGCAGAAGCGTTGTCGTGACACGGTTTTTTTTGCTGGAGGGTTGGTTATGGGCGTTTTGTCAGGTATCCTGGATCTCCTGTTCCCGCCGAAGTGTGTCTTCTGTAGAAAAATCCTGCATAAGGCCTCGGACGGCATCTGCGACGGCTGCCGGGACGGGCTGCCGTACGCAAAGGGCAGTCAGATCACCCAGACGGGCAATTTCTTTGACGTCTGCGTCTCGCCCCTTTTATATGAGGGCGACGTGCGCAAATCAATCCTTCGCTTTAAGTTCAAGGGCGCCGCGTCCTACGCCGACTGTTACGGCAAGCTGCTGGCCGCGTGCATCCGGGAGCATCTGTCGGGTAAATACGACCTCATCTCCTGGGTGCCCTTAAGCGCCAAGCGCGCCAAGGACCGGGGCTACGACCAGGCCATGCTGCTGGCGTTGGCCGCAGCGCTGGAGCTGGACGACGTGGCCGTGGAAACGCTGACGAAAACGCAGCATATTAAGGCCCAGTCCACCATCCAGGACAGGGAGCAGCGGCGGGCAAACGTCAGCGGCGTGTACGAGCTTGTTGACCGGGAGCTTGTCCAGGGCAAGCGCGTGCTGCTCATCGACGACATTATCACCACCGGCGCCACGCTGTCGGAGTGCGCCCGCACCCTTCTCTCCGGGGGCGCGGAGTCCGTCGTCTGCGCCACGCTGGCCCGCGCTTAAATATACCGAATTTAATGTTTTGACGGGCGCGGAAACGTCTATACTTAAACTGTCGGGAAACATAGGCATCGGACCCGCAGCGCCGCTTGGTGCTCAAGACCGCCGCCCTGCTTGATTTTCGTACTTATTTTGGGGGTTCATAATGTTATTTGGTAAGGATATCGGCATCGACCTGGGTACCACGTCGGTGCTTGTGGCGACGCGCGGTAAGGGCGTCCTCCTGCGGGAGCCGTCGGTCGTGGCCATGGATAAGAATACGGGCCGGCTCTTAAACGTCGGCATGGCCGCGCAGCGCATGCTGGGCCGGACGCCGGGGAATATCGTCGCCATCCGCCCTATGCGGGACGGGGCGATCTCCGATTACGACATGGCCGAGCGCATGCTCCGGGAGCTGATACGTAAAGCCATCAATTTCAGCCTGTTCAAGCCCCGGATTATTATCGCCGTATCCTCGGGCATCACCGAGGTGGAAGAGCGGGCCGTCATCGACGCCGGCATCGAGGCCGGCGCGCGGAAGGTCTATCTGATGGAAGCGCCGCTGGCGGCGGCCATCGGCGCCGGCATTGACATCGCCAAGCCGGACGGCCACATGGTCATCGACATCGGCGGCGGCACGACGGATATCGCCGTGCTGTCCCTGTCGGGGGTTGTGGAGTCCGACTCCATCAAGGCCGGCGGCGAGGCCTTTGACGACGCTATCATCAAATACATCCGGCGCAAGCACAACGTCCTCATCGGCGACAGCACCGCCGAGGAGCTGAAAAAGAGCATCGGCTGCGTTTTCCCGCGGCCGGAATCCACCACCGTGGACGTCAAGGGGCGCTGCCTGATGACGGGTCTGCCGCGCATCGTCTCCATCAGCACCACGGAGATTCTGGAAGCCTTCGAGGAGGTCACGGAGCGCATCCTGGAAAAAATCCACCATGTGCTGGAGAACACGCCGCCGGAGCTGGTAGCCGACATCTCCCAGAACGGCATCGTCCTGACCGGCGGGGGCAGCCTCCTGTGGGGCTTTGACAAGCTCATCGAAAGCCGGACAAACATCGCCACCCATATCGCCGACGACGCGGAGCTGTGCGTGGGATACGGCATCGGA
>JAJUHI010000093.1 GCA_029267955.1 Sporobacter termitidis
AGCGCTTTAAACGCGGTCCACTTCTCCGGACAATCCATCAGCTTAATAATTTTATCGGCGCAGTTTTCCAACGTATCGTTAAACGTATCAACGGTTAAGTCATATGTATCCAGAGGGTCCAGGTGCGTCAATAGGCTTTCGCCCAATCCTATTTTTCTGTCACCACGCTCCTTTTCTCTTCTGCGCAGCTCTTCCACGGGGCATGTTACAAGGACAACAGAAACGAGATAATCGCAATCGGGGAATATACTAAGGAGGGTATTGAAAGGATAATGAATGTCATTAAAAGCCGCGTCAACAATAACATTCAACCCATTATCAGAGAACGCCTTCACACAGCCGAATACCGCCGATATGGCCGGTTTTGGATCAGCGGTAAACCGGAGGTTATAACTAAGGCTACCCTTTTGCGGTGAAATATCATTGAGTATGTCGACCGGGAGCAGGAAGTATTGGTCGGGGAATCTTGCCTGCAGAACTTTTGACAATGTCGTTTTTCCTGAACTGGGTACGCCGTTTAGTACAACAATCTTACCTTTTACCAACCCATCCCCTCCATAAGCCGATTCAATGTTATGAAAATAATACCATACTTACAGAAAAATGAAAATGGCAATCAGTATAAAATTGTAAAAATCAGAACTTAATCTAAATTCTGTCGTAAAAACCTGCAATCCATCACCTTTGAATAAAAGAGGGCAGATTTACAATTAATATCCTTTTTTACTGTTTTTAACTGTGATATAATTTATTCAACTTTATATCAAAGGCCAGTTTAATTACAGAATGGACGGAGGAAAATAATGAGGCGACAGATTATCCTGCTTGCCGCTTTGATATTGCTAATAAACGGCTGTGGTAAACCGGAAAATACGGAAAACCAATCTGTTATACAGGACTCAAGCCCATTGTCAACAGCTGTAAACATAACAGAGGAAACAGAAACACCCCTTAATACAACAGAGGATTTACAGGCAGACACCCCGGCGCCTCCCGGCAGCATTTCTGAGTATCATCCGATTGTCATCAAATCTCCGGGTTCTGATATCGGAATCCTCCTCGGTGGTTTCAACCAGAAATGGCTTACTGAAGATGAAGCATCTGCTTATATTCAGGGGAATGAAGAATATAAGCTCCTGAGCCTCACTGATTACCTTGGGGTTGGTATTGGAGATAGTGTAATTACAGATAATACACCGATACCTTATACTATCGATATTCAAAGCAGCCAATCTGATCATTATGGGTTTCTTGCAATAAGCTGCGATTGGAACCCACTGCCAAGGGTACCTGTTCAGCAAAGCAATTCAAGTGAAGAATACAATAACATCGTCTCAAAAATTCTTGAAGAGAACGGACTTAAAGATATTCCAGTTAATGTCGTCCAGAATTATAAGATCGATATAGAAGGCGATGGACAGGACGAGGTCTTGCTGTGTGCACAGAATATCGAACCTATAGGTTTAGGTGCCACTTTCAAGAAAAACACGTATTCTATTGTAGTGCTGAGAAAAATAACCGAAGCGGGGGTAGAGAACATTTTTTTAACGAAATCCATATACCTTGAGGATGGAGAATGGAATGATGGCTGCCCAAGTGTTAATAGTATTGAGGCTATCGCGGACCTGGATGGAGACGGAGAAATGGAAATAATTCTTGGATATCTCTATTACGAAGGTTCCGGATATAAGATTTACGACCTTGTTGATAATGGACTCAAATTAGTTCTCCAATCAACCTATGGCGGACAATAGGTAGTGCTAATCTATCATGTTCAAAAAAAGCAGCGACAGATATCTTGTCTGTCACTGCTCTTTATTTTCCGATTCATCTCACAGATATCGCCGCGTTTACAGCTTCTCGGCGATTTCCGTTAATTTGCGCAGCCGGTGGCTGAGGCAGGATTTTGTGACCATTAGGAGCTCCGCCAGCTCCGACAGGCTTGCCTCCGGATTGTTCAGACGCATCTGCGCCGTCTTCCTGAGCTTTTCCGGCAGACTGTCGAGCCCCGTTGCCCGTTCAATCCGCCCGATGGCCTCAATCTGCTGCAGGGCCGCGTCCACCGTCTTTGCCACATTGGCCGTATCGCAGTTGACCTTGCGGTTGATGGCATTGCGCATGTCCTTTTCGATCTTCTGCGACATCAGCTCCATGGCGGAAATTGGCGCGCCGATGGTTGTGAGAAAGTCCTCGATGGCGCCGGACTGCTTGAAGTAATTGATGTAATTGCCCTTCCGGGCCGTCTCCTTGGGCTCAAACCCCATGTCCAGCAGCAGAGAGTACGTTTCCCTGCTGACATTGTAGTGGTCTGTCACCAGCTCCAGGTGGTAGCGCTTTGCCGGATCGGTCACCGAGCCGCCCGTCAGAAACGCGCCCCGCAGAAAGCTCGGCCGGTCGCAGTCCTCCTCCAGAACGCCCAGGTTGAGATGGTGAGCCACCATGCTCTCGCCCGTCAAACCGAAGGTCTCAAAAATCAGCGCCAGCTTTTCCGGCGCTGTTATGAGAAAGGTGAGCTTACCGGTTGTTTCGGTGTTATCCGGCGCCACGTCAAACGCAAGGCCGAAGGCGCGGCGGAACAGCTTCGGCAGGCGCGAAGCCAGCTCCCGGCTCTCGGTGATAATCCGGATCTCACGGGAAGAAAACGTATTGCAGTAAAGCAGCAGACCGTAGCATTCGGCAACGGCGCAGCACGTCTTTGAAACGGGCTCCCGGCACAGCTCCGCTTTTACCTGTGCTGAAAAGGACATGTCAGCAGCCCTCCCTTTCTTTCGTCGGGCACCCCGATTGCTTCTCAGGCTCCGTAAAGCCTTGTGGGTGCCTTTGCGCTGTACAGGCGCATCACTTCACCGGCCAACAGCGCCGGATTGTGCCGCACCAGACCGTTTTGCAGCTCGGCCAGCGGCGCGTCAACGAGCTCGACGCCCAAGGCGGCGATGGCTTCCCGGTCAATGTGGATCGGCTCGGCGCCCTCTTCTTCATAACGCCGGCGCACCGCCTCCGGCAGCGGGGCGCTGTTGACAAGGCAGATGTCAAAAAGCCGGTCGGCGGAATGGGCAAACAGCTGCCGGATATGGTCGGCGGCCGTGTACCCCTCGGTCTCGCCGGGCTGCGTCATGATGTTGCCTACATAGAGCTTTACCGCGCCGGAGGCCTGGATGGCCCGGGTGATCCCCCCTACCAGCAGGTTCGGGATCAGGCTGGTGTACAGGCTGCCCGGCCCGATAACGATCATGTCCGCGTCGCTGATGGCCTGCAGGCTCTCCGCCAGCGCCATGACGGGCGACGGGACGATCCGGACGCGCTTAATGCGGCAGCCCCGCTGGATTTTTGCCTGACAGATCATGGACTCGCCATAGACCGCGCCGCCGTCCTCAAATTCCGCCATCAGGCGGATATCGGCGTTTGTCACCGGCAGAACACGCCCGGTGATGGCCAGCACCTCGCCCATCCGGGCCACCGCCTTGTCAAAGGACTCGGAGATGCCGTTCATGGCGGCCAGCAGGAGATTGCCGAAGCACTGCCCCTCCAGGCTGCCGCTGGTAAAGCGGTAGGACATCAGCTTTTCCATGGTCGGCTCGATGTTGGATAGGGCCAGAATACAGTTTCGGATATCGCCGGGGGGCGGCATGCCCAACTCATCCCGCAGAATGCCGGACCCGCCGCCGTCGTCCGTCACCGTGACGATGGCGTTGATGTTGGGCGTAAAATGCTTCAGGCCCCGCAGCAAGGTGGACAGCCCGGTGCCGCCGCCGATACAGGTGATCACCGGCGCGCGCCGGCCGTGGCCAAATCTCGGTTCCATAGAGCTCCCCGCTTCATATTGTTGTCGACCCATTATATGAAAGAGGCGCTAGACTTTTTCAATATCGCGGTGGTTGCAGTCCGTCGGGTAGCCCTTGTCGGCCAGATAATCCGACAGCGCTTGGGCAATCGCCACCGACCGGTGGCGGCCGCCGGTGCAGCCAATGCAGATGACCAGGTTTCTTTTACCCTCCTCCACGTAGCAGGGCAGCAGAAAATCGGCCAGGTCCCGGAGCTTCTCCATGAAAATGCCGCTCTGCTCAAATTGAAAGATGTACTCCTGCACCGGCGCGTCCAGCCCGCTTTTGTTCCGCAGCGCTTCAATGTAATACGGGTTGGGCAGAAAGCGCACGTCAAACACCAGGTCCGCCTCGATGGGGATGCCGTACTTAAAGCCGAAGGACATCACGGAGACGCTCATGGGCTGCTCGCCGGCGCCCTTGTTGAAAATGGCGAACAGCCGGCGCTGCAGCCTGCCCAGGGTCAGCTCCGTCGTATCGATAATCACGTCGGCGCGTTCGCGCACCGGCGCCATGACCTCCATCTCCCGGCGGACGGCGTTTTCCAGGTCGCCGCCCTCCGGGTCCAGCGGATGCCGCCGTCTCGTCTCCTTGTACCGCTTGACGATGGTCTCCAGGGCCGCCTCCACGAAGACGATACGGTGCTCGCAGCCCATGGCGTGCATTTCATCCAGCGCCACAAAAAGCTCCCCGAGATTCTCCGTGGTACGGACATCGGTCACCAGGGCGACGCGCTCGTACCGGCCCCGCGTGGCCAGGCACAGCTCGGCAAACTTCGGCATCAGCGCCACGGGCATATTGTCCACGCAGTAGAAGTCCATATCCTCCAGGACCGCCGCCACGCGGCTTTTACCGGCGCCGGACAAACCGGATATGATGATAATTTCCATCTTTACCCCGTACCCTTTCTATAACTACACTTACGGCCGCCCGATGATCTTTACCTCCGGCTCCAGCCTGATGCCGGTCTGCCGGTATACCGTCTCCTGCACATGCGCCATCACCGCGCAGACATCCGAAAACGTCGCCTTCCCCGTATTGACAACAAAGCCGACGTGCTTCTCGGAAACCATCGCCCCGCCGACGGCATAACCCTTGAGCCCCGCCTGCTCGATTAAGGCCGCGGCATAACCGCCCTTCGGGCGCTTAAAGGTGCTCCCGGCGCTGGGGAGATTTAAAGGCTGGCTTTCCCGCCGCTTCTTGGACAGCTCCTCCATCCTGCCGCGGATCTCGGCTGGGTCGCCTTTACTCAGCCGCAGGACGGCGGATACGATCAGCTCATCCGAATCGCTAAACCGGCTGTGCCGGTACGAAAACTCGTGGTCGTCGCCTATCGTGCAGACCAGCGCGCCCTCGGCGCTTACGGACACGGTTTTCGCCACTACATCCTTCATCTCGCCGCCGTAAGCGCCCGCGTTCATAACGATGGCGCCGCCCAGAGTCCCCGGTATCCCGTGGGCAAATTCCAGTCCCTCAAGTCCGTGCTCCAGGGCAAAGTTGGCAACCTGCGACAACAGCACGCCGCTGCCGGCAGTGATTTCAGTCTCGCCGGTCAGGGAGATGCCGGTGAGGCCGCCGCCCGTTTTGATAACGATAATATCCAGCGCGCCGTCCGCCACTAACAGATTGGAGCCGTTGCCGACAATCAGCGGCTTGACGCCCGTCTCCCATAAAACGCGCCGCAGCGCGGCGGTTTCTTCCGCGGACGCCGGTATAAACATGGCCGCCGCCGTGCCGCCGATCCGGAAGGAGGTGTGCTGCCACATCGGCTCGTTCAAGCGGTATTCAAGCTGCGGCAGCCGCGCTCTGATGGTGTCTATTGCTTCGGAAACAAGGCTCATAATCCGACTCCTAAATCATAACCGGTATAAAAGCCGGGTTTTATCAGGCTGTCTCAGTCGTCTGAGAGCTTCTCGTCAAAGTGCTTGTTGATCTGCCGCGTGAACTCCACCGCCGCGTTGTAGCCCATGAACTTCTGACGCTGGTTCATGGCCGCCACCTCCAGGATGACCGCCAGGTTGCGCCCGGGCTTCACGGGGATCGTCACCGACGCCACATCGACGCCGAGTATGGTCATCCGCTGCTCGTTGATGCCGAGGCGGTCGTACAGCATGCCTTCCCGCCAGGGCTCCAGGTTGACGATGAGGTGGATATTCTGCCGCGCCTTGACGGCGCCCACGCCGAAAATCTGCCGCACGTCAATCACGCCGATGCCGCGCAGCTCCACATAGTGGCGGATCAGCTCCGGGGCCGTGCCCTCCAGGGTATTGGCCACCGCCTTGATCTCCACCGCGTCGTCGGCAATCAGCCGGTGCCCGCGCTTTAGAAGCTCAATGGCCGCCTCGCTCTTGCCGACGCCGCTCTCGCCCAGGAGCAATAGCCCGAGGCCGTAAACCTCCACAAGGACGCCGTGCCGCGTGACCCGGGGCGCCAGCTCCACTTGAATGACGCGGATGATGTCCGCCATCACCTGGGACGTGCTTTTACTGGTAGACAGTATCGTCACGTCAAATTTCTCCGCGGCCTCAATAAATTCCGGCATGATTTCCGCATCGTGACAAACAATGAGCGCCGGGAATTTTTTGGACATATAAAAATCGACCTTTTCCTGCCGCTCTTCCCGCGTAAACTTTCTTAAAAAGGCCGTTTCCATATTGCCGATGAGCTGGAGGCGCATCGGGTCAAAATAATCGTAAAAACCCGCCAGCTGCAGCCCGGGGCGGTGGACGTCCCCGGATTTGATTTGTACCTTTTCATAATCCGTCGACGGATAGACAATATTGAGTTTCTGCTGTTCCACCAGCGTTTTCAGCTTATAGCTGTATTCCCGGTCCATTGTGGTCCTCCTGCCTGATACGTTCAATATATGTACCACTGTACAAATTGTATACAATGCCGTCAGCATTTGCAAGGCTTTTATATGACCCGGGGCCGCGGCCTGAACGCCGGCACGGTTCGACATATTTTGAAATATTTAAATTAACCCTTGCATTTTACCGGCACATCTGTTACTATAATAAAGCTGTTTTTAAATGACAATCCCCATATGCAAGGAGGTGCAGCAGATGGCTAAATGTCAATTTTGCGACAAGGGCGTATCTTTCGGTATCCGGGTGAGCCACTCCCACAGACGCACGAACAGAACATGGAAACCGAATGTTAAAAGAGTTTCGGCTCTTGTAGATGGTACCCCGCGCCATGTTTACGTTTGTACTCGGTGCCTCCGCAGCGGCAAGGTAACACGTGCTGTTTAACCTAGAACCCCAGTGCTCACAGTGAATGCTGTGAGCATGAGTTTTTTAGGGCGGGCTTTAATTTCTTTACGGAGGGTTCCCTATGAAAATCGGCATCATCGGCTTCGGCAATCTGGGCCGTTCTCTGGCAGAAGGCCTCCTCAAGTCCGGCGCCGCCGCCGGCGCGGATATCTGCGTGTGCGACAGTTCCCCGGAGGTCCGCGCCGTCATATCCGGCACCTACGGCCTTACCGCCACGGATGACGTCAACACGGCTATAAGAAACGCCGATGTAATCTTTCTGGTCGTCAAGGGCCATGTCTTTGAGGAAATCGCCCCCGTCATCGACCGGGAGCTGCTCAAGGGCAAAACGGTCGTCAGCTTCATGGCCGGCGTCTCCTTTGAACGCATCTATGAGCTCATCGGCCAGGTTCAGCTGGTCCGGGCCATGCCCTCGCTGGCCATCGCCGTCTGCGACGGCGTCGTGGCGTACACAAAGGCCCCGGAACCGGTGGCCGACTTGTTCCACAAGCTGGGCTTCGCCTTTGAGACGGCGCCCGAGAACATTGAAAAGGTCATGGCATTCTCCTCCTGCGGCCTCGGTTTCGCCGCGTATCTGATAGACGCCTTTGCCGCCGCCGGCCAGACAATGGGCTTTACCCCGGAGACCTGCGCCAAAATCGCCGCCCAGACGTTTAAAAACGCCATCGATCGGGGCGATTTTAAAGCCACCGTCAAGGCCGTGGCTACGAAGGGCGGCGCCACGGAACAGGGCGTTTTGCATATGGACGCCCATGACGTCTACGGCATCGTGGCCGGCGCCGTCCAAAAAGCCTACGACCGGATGAAATAACGCGAACAAAGCAACTATACGCACGGCACCGCTCCGGTGCCGTTTTTTATATTTAAAACCAGTTAATTCCTTTATTATTCGCTACCGATGCATCGCACAATATACAAGGCTAAGCAAAGCCGAGCAAAGCAAAACCAAAACTCTCTTTCGGGAGCAAACATATGCGTAAACTGACTAAATTAGCGGTTGCCGCGGCGCTGTCGGGCATCCTGCTGTTCTGTATTATAACCGTTCACGTCGCCGATGCTGCCGGCGACGCCAGCCAGGCCGTGCGGGATCACTATTACATGCAGCGCTATCGCTTTAAAATACCTGAAAAGGGCTGCGCCCTCTTCATCGACCTCGACATCTGCACGATGATCGTTTTTGTGGACGGGCAGTCCTACAAGGCGTATCCCGTGTCGGGCGGCACGCCCGACAACCCGTCCCCCACCGGCCTGTGGCGCGTATCCGGCATCTCCGACTGGGGCGAGGGCTTCGGCGGCAGCTGGATCGGGCTCAACGTCCCCTGGGGCATATACGGCATCCACGGCACGGTCAAGCCCTGGGCGCTGGGCGAATACAACATCTCCCACGGCTGCATCCGCATGCGCGACGAGGACGTGGCCGAGGTGAAAAAGCTGGTGCGTCACGGCGACCCCGTTTACATCAAGCACGACAGCGCGCCCTTCCGCGCTGTGAAAAACGGCATGGTCGGCAGCGACGTTCTGCACATTCAGAAGATGATGCGCACCCTGGGGTTTTACACGGGCGCAACGGACGGGAAATTCGGCAACGGCATGGAAAACGCGGTCAGAGGCTTTCAAAAGACCTACGGCCTGCCCCAGGACGGCGTCGTGGGCCGCGTCACTTTTGAAAAAATCTGCGAGCAGTACGAGATAAAAATAAAAAAACACGGCGACAACGCCGCGTAAACCTCCCGCTCATTAAGGACTTGCCCCCGGGAGATCTGACCGTCGTCAAATCCCCCGGCACTTCGAGACAAGTCCGTACCTCTTCCCCAACTGTATTATAATAGGCGTTTGCCACTATTTCAATCACATATACGGCTGAATAATGCCCCGTTGACGGCATTTCGTAATTATATTGCTGAAATACCTTGTTATTTATTAGCATTCCAGCTATATTATAGCTATGCTTTGCTATCCTTTCTCAGGAGGCTCCTATGCCGGCTAACGCTTAGTTTCTGACAACTGCATACGCTCGCAGGGTCATCGGGACATGACCTTAGCTGAGTGTTGCACAATTTGGAAATTAAGCGAGGCTGTACAGAGGGCGCTCATATCGTCATCACCCCAGGCGCGTATCGCCGCCTGGTCTGATCTGTTTGTTCGTCCGCGCCACACTCCTTAATTTCGGAGTGCGGCGCGTTTTTTAACGGTTTTGCCGGACTTGACGCCACCGGCTTTGACCTGATTCTTTCAAACCCGCCTTATCACTGCGATTTCAGCGTACCCAAAATGTTTATTGAGAAAGGCTATAACCGGCTTCGGCTCGGCGGACGGCTGCTGATGGTGA
>JAJUHI010000094.1 GCA_029267955.1 Sporobacter termitidis
AACGCCGTCGTGAACAAGATGATCGAGGAGTTCGGCGAGGAGTATCCGGAGCTGACCGCCCAGCTGGAAGAAATCACCTACAAGATTCAGAAAAAGGTCGTCAAGGAATGGCTGCTGCAGGGCAAGCGCGTGGACGGCCGCGCCATGGACGAAATCCGTCCCCTGGCCGCCGAGGTCGGCGTCCTGCCGAATGTGCACGGCTCGGGGCTGTTTACCCGCGGCCAGACCCAGGTGCTGTCTGTGGCCACGCTGGGCACCGTCTCCGACGCGCAGCGGCTGGATACCATCTTTGAAGAAGAATCCAAGCGGTATATGCACCACTACAACTTCCCGGCCTTCTCCACGGGCGAGGCGCGGCCTTCCCGCTCCGCCTCCCGCCGTGAGATCGGCCACGGCGCCCTGGCCGAAAAGGCCCTGGAGCCCGTGCTGCCGTCCATGGAGGAGTTCCCCTATGTCATCCGCGTCGTCTCGGAGGTCCTCTCCTCCAACGGCTCCACCTCCCAGGGCTCCATCTGCGGCTCCACCCTGGCGCTGATGGACGCGGGCGTGCCCATCAAGGCGCCGGTGGCCGGCATCTCCTGCGGCCTGATCACCGACGGGGCCGATTGGACAACCTTTATCGACATCCAGGGCGTGGAGGACTTCCACGGCGAGATGGACTTTAAGGTCGCCGGTACGAAAAAGGGCATCACCGCCATCCAGATGGACCTGAAAAACGACGGCCTGACCTATGATATCATCAGAAACGCTCTGGAAATCACGCGGGAAGCCCGCATCCAGATCTTGGACGAGGTCATGCTGCCGGTCATTCCGAAGCCGCGGGACGAACTGGCTCCCACCGCGCCGAAGATGATCACGATGAAAATCCATCCCGACAAGATCCGCGAGGTCATCGGCACGGGCGGCAAGGTCATACAGAAGATCGTGGCCGACACCGGCGCGAAAATCGATATCGAGGACGACGGCAGCGTCTTCATCACCTCCTCCGACATCGAGGCCTGCCGCGCCGCCAAGAGGATCATCGACAGCATCGTCTTTGTCCCGGAGGTCGGGCAGCTGTATTACGGCAAGGTCGTGCGCATTATCCCCATCGGCGCCTTTGTGGAGCTTGCCCCGGGCAAGGACGGCATGATCCACATCTCCAAGCTTGAAAACCGCCGGGTCGAAAAGGTGGAGGACGTCCTCCACGAGGGCGACATGACCTGGGTCAAGGTCGTGGAAATCGACGACCGCGGCAGGGTCAACCTGTCCCGGAAGGACGCCATCAAGGAGCGCCTGGCCGCCGGCCTGCCCATTGACCAGGCGTAAGGAATCATTTGTGGGGGACGCTGTCCTCAGCGTCCCGTTTTCACCGGGTCTGCAACTGGAAAACGGCGGGACGCAGAGGACTGCGTCCCCTACATATTTAACCATGCGGACCGTATAAACTCACAGAGGTGTTTATGTACGAAAAAATCGTCCTGCCCAACGGGGTACGGATCCTGTACGAATTCATCCCCCATGTGCGCTCGGTGTCCTTAGGGCTCTGGGTGGGCACCGGCTCGCGCTACGAGAGCGCCCGGATGTGCGGCGCGTCCCATTTTATCGAGCACATGCTCTTTAAAGGGACCGCCACCCGGTCGGCCGCCCAGCTGGCCTCTGTCATGGACGCCATCGGCGGGCAGACAAACGCATTTACAACAAAGGAATGCACCTGCTTTCACGGCCGCGTGTTGGACACCCACCTGGACCAGCTGTCGGACGTGTTGTGCGATATGTTTTTCAACTCCAAATTTGACGAGAAGGACGTTCAAAACGAGCGGAGCGTCATCCTGGAAGAGATCGACATGTACCAGGACACGCCGGAGGATTTGACGTCGGAACGGCTGTTTTCCGCGGTTTACAAGGGCAGCACCCTGGCAAAACCCATCCTGGGGAAAAAATCGACGCTGGCGGCGATGACCGGCCAATCGCTCCGGCAGCATATGCGCGACCATTACACGCCGGACGTCGTCGTGGTGGCCGTCTCCGGCAGCTTCCAGCCCGACGACATCCGGCGGCTGGCCGACCGGTTTGGCCAGATGACGCCGGGCAAAAAGCACCGGCTGCCGCCCGCTTCCTATACGCCGAGCTTTACCGTCCGGCGCAAGAGCCTGGAGCAGAACCACCTGACCATCGCCTTTCCGGGCGTGTCCGTCACAGACCCGAACCGCTACACGCTGCAGCTGCTGTCAGACATCCTGGGCGGGGGCATGTCCTCCCGGCTGTTTCAAACCGTGCGGGAGGAGCGCGGCCTGTGCTACAGCATTTATACCTACGGCACCAGTTACACCGACACCGGCCTTTTCAGCATCTACACCGCTCTGGGCCGCAGCACGGAGGCGGCGGCCATCCGCGTCATTTTGGACGAGGTCCGGCGTTTTCAGGACCACGGCGTGACGGAGGAGGAGCTGACGCGGGCCCGGGAGCAGGTCAAGGCCAACGTCCTGATGGGCCTTGAATCCACCTCCGCCCGCATGAACCGGCTGGGCCGCGGGGAGCTGTTTTACGGCACCATCCCGGAGCCGGACGAGATCATCGCCCGCTACGACGCCGTCACGGCGGAGGATATCCGCTCCATGGCGCAGGCCTGTCTGGATTTGAAAAACGTCTCCTTCTCCGGCGTGGGCAAGGTGGACAGCGCGGACTATTACAGGGAGCTTTTGCAGTAACAGCAAGGATGACTCGGACGATTACGCAGGGCCGCCCCTACGAAAAACTCCATAACAGGCGTAGGGGTGGCCCTATTGTGGCCACCCGGTCAAATCATTTGATTGAATCACATATTTGGAGATGATCACATGTATTACACCATGACAATCGCCGGACTTGAGCGCAAGCTCCCCATGGGCAGGCTCAACGACGACCTGATGATCGCCGGCTTCACGCCCTTTGGCGACGTGGAGCTGACCTGCGCCTGCGCGGCGGAGCTGTTAAAGAAAGCGCCCGATTTTGACTATATGATCGCGCCGGAGGCCAAGGCGATCCCCATTGTCCATGAAATGGCGCGGCAGAGCGGCAGAAATACATATCTGCTGGTCCGGAAGGCGCCGAAGCTGTACATGGACGGCGTGTTTTCGGTCCAGGTGCGCTCGATTACCACCGAAGGCGTCCAAACCCTCTATATGGACGGGGCGGACGCGGCGAAAATCAAGGGCAGCCGCATGCTGATCATCGACGACGTGATTTCCACGGGGGAATCCCTCCGGGCGGTGGAAGAGCTGGTCAACAAAGCCGGCGGCATTGTCGTGGGGCGCATGGCCGTGCTGGCCGAGGGCGACGCCATCGGCCGGGACGACATCATCTATTTAGAGCCCCTGCCGCTGTTTGATAAAAACGGCCAGCCGATAATAAAATAAGAGAACAAGCTTTGTTGCGCTTGAATTATTCCCAAAAGAACGGCGCGTCAAGGATGCCGCGCCCTACAGGGTTAATAGGGCGCGGTTTGTACGGCGCTTTGTAACATTAAAACGGCGGCGAGCCTTGGCTCACCGCCGTTTTGCTATGTATGAGGTTTATACCGCCGCCGGCTGTTCCTCCCGCTCCCTGTCGTAAAATTCGCGGCTGTAGGCGTAAAACTCGCATTCAGCGTCCCACATCAGTTCGGGCGACATGGCGCCGAAGCTGGTGAAGAAGCCGCCGTTTTTGCAGTAGAGGTCCACCGTTTTGCGCACCTTTTGGATCAGTTCCTCCCGCTCCACGGGCTTGCCGAACTCCAAATCCTCGATAAAGGTGTTAAAGCCGATTTTATCCCCGTACAGCTGCTTCATCTTGGGGATATCCACCGCCCGGCGCTGCAGCTGCAGGAAATCGATTTTTAACTCGCACATTTCCGGCAGAAAGCGCGTGATGTTGCCGCAGCAGTGGTGCTGGAACACCGCGCCCTTGCTGTGGACATGGTCGATGATGCGCTTTGTCGGCTCGTAGATGAGCTCCATGAGCATATCGCGGCTGAAAAACGTGTCCTTTTCCGTCCCCCAGTCGTCGTGGTAGGAGTACATGTGGAAGGGCATCACTTCAAAGACCTTGTCGATCATCTCGATGGCGAAATCGGCGTGGCGGTCAAAAAACGCGCGGACAGCTTCGGGTTCCTCGGCAAAGGCCAGCATCCCCTCGGTGTAGCCGCCCATCAGGGCAATCAGCGCCTCGGTAATCCCCTGCCCGAAATTAAAGTTGATGACCTTGCCTTCCACATATTCGGTATCGAGAAACTTCTGGAGCTTATCGCGCCAGTCGTAGTCATCCAGTACGGGGAAAACCACGTCCTCTTCCCACCGTCTGACGTCCTTTAAGGTGTGCTTGCCGGGGGTGGGCATCGCGCCGCCCACCATGGGGACAAAGGTCCACTCGACGCCGAACCAGTCTGTAAACGTCCCGGAAGGCATGCCCGGCGGGCTGGGCGGCTGGCCGATTTTATCCGCAAATACCATCCGGTGGGACACGAAATGCATGTCGGACAAGGCGCTGGGCACCCAATAAGGCGTTTTGCGCGCGGCGGCCAGCCGGAAATTTTCAACCGGGGTAACGGGATAATCAAAGACCGGCACCTCCGCCGTCTCCATGGCCATGGGCAGCGGGCAGGTCTGCGTCTTGACGCCGGGGGCTTTATAGGGAATACGCTCGTAGGTCATAAAGCATCCTCCATTTATGTACAGACTGGTTTTACTATGAAGACTGGCGGCTGTTCGTCAAAAGCTTCAACAAATCGCCGTTTTGCGCATATTAATTTATATATTTTATCATATAGGCCGGCAGGGGCAAAGTCAAGGCCGCATGGATAACAATTGAATATGTGCTATAACATGGTAGAATGCCGGCGGCATAAATGAAAAGCTCCCTTTTATAAGGAGCCTTAGAGCTGTTAATGGATTTATTCACTTATCCCGCAGCTTTTTGAAAAACTCCGACATCAAGGCGGCGCATTCCGCCTCCAAAATGCCGCCCACAAGCTGCGGCGAATGGCCGAAGGGCTCCATAAAGAGATTAATGACGCTGCCGCAGGCCCCGCTGACCGGCTCCTTTGCGCCGTAAAACACCTTGGACAGCCTGGCGTTGATGATGGCCCCGGCGCACATGGGGCACGGCTCCAGGGTGACGTACAGGCTGCAGCCGGTAAGCCGCCAGTCCTTTAAGGCTGCGCAGGCCTCGCTGATGGCTTCAATCTCGGCGTGGGCCAGGGCGCTCCTGTTTTGCTCGCGCCTGTTGTAGCCTTTACCGATAACCGCGCCTTCTCCGTCAACAATGACGCAGCCCACCGGCACCTCGCCCTGGTCCACGGCCTGCCGGGCCAGCTGTATCGCCTGTTTCATGTAGTCTTCGTGGTTCACCGGTTCCCCTCCCCTTTGCCATCGTATCACAACAAGGCGGCATTGACAACTTTGTATATATTATGCCGCATTTGTGAATAATCAACTTGGCAGTACTCGTACATCACACTTATCGGGAGGTTCAAGCATGCTTGTATCGGAATTGATGTCCAACAACCTGATCACCATCTCGCCGGACGAACCGGCGTCCCTGGCGGCGCGGCTTTTATACCGGCATAATATCGGCTCCGTCCCCGTGTGCACCGAGGACGGCAAGCTCAAGGGCGTTGTGACCGACCGGGACATCGTCCTGCGGTGCGTGGCGGCGGAAAACGATCCGGAGACGACGCCGGTCCGGGAGATCATGACCCGCGGCCTCGTCACCATCAATCCCAACGCGGACGTCCGGGAGGCCGCCCAGAAGATGGCCGAAGCCCAGGTCCGGCGGCTGCCGGTGGTGGAGGCGGGCAAGCTGGTGGGCTACCTCTCCATCGGAGATCTGGCCAAAACCCACATGTACGACATGGAGGCCTCCAAGGCCCTGTCGGAGATTTCACTGAATCTGAGGAAACGATAGAACCGTATCTTAACTGCTTATTCTGGCAAGGGCGGAGCCCTTGCCCTACAGGGAGATTGCATATTTCGTAGGGCAGGGGCTTTGCCTGCGCTCCATCCACGCCATACCTTGACTTAAGCCATTGACAAGCCGCTAAGCTTCATTATAAAATGACGTTTGCTGAGTAAATATAAATGTACTTTACAAAAAATGCGAAACGCGCCCGGCCGGGCGCGGTGAATTTTGGAGGGTCCGGTGCATGAAAAAATACGGGTTAAACGAGCTGCGCGAGATGTTTTTATCCTTCTTTGAGAGCAAGGGGCATCTGCGCCTGCCCAGCTTTTCCCTCATACCCCAAAACGACGCGTCGCTGCTGCTTATAAACTCCGGCATGGCGCCCTTAAAGCCCTGGTTCACCGGCGAGCAGGAGCCGCCGCGCCGCCGCGTCTGCACCTGCCAGAAGTGCATCCGCACCGGCGATATTGAGAATATCGGCAAAACGTCCCGGCATGGTACATACTTTGAGATGCTGGGCAACTTCTCCTTCGGCGATTACTTCAAGCGGGAGGCCATCGCCTGGAGCTGGGAGTTTTTGACCGAGGTGCTGGGCATGGACCCGGCGTTGCTGTACCCCTCCGTCTATGAAAAGGACGACGAGGCCTTTGACATCTGGAACAAGGAAATCGGCATCCCCGCCGAGCGCATCTACCGGATGGGCAAGGAGGACAACTTCTGGGAGCACGGCGCTGGCCCCTGCGGTCCCTGCTCCGAGATCTACTTTGACCGGGGCCCGGACAAGGGCTGCGGCAAGCCGGACTGCGCCGTGGGCTGCGACTGCGACCGGTTTATCGAGATTTGGAACAACGTCTTTACCCAGTACAATAACGACGGGGCCGGCAATTACACGGAGCTCAAGCAGAAGAATATCGACACCGGCATGGGCTTAGAGCGGCTGGCCGTGGTCTGCCAGGGCGTTGACAGCCTGTTCGACGTGGACACCCTGATGAACATCACAAACAAGGTGTCCGAAATTACCGGCGCCCGTTACGGACAGAACAAAAAAACGGACGTCTCGCTGCGCGTGATCACCGACCACATCCGGTCGGCCACCATGATGATTGCCGACGGCGTGCTCCCCTCCAACGAGGGGCGCGGCTACGTCCTGCGCCGGCTGCTGCGCCGGGCGGCGCGCCACGGCAAGCTGCTGGGCGTTTCCGGCACCTTTTTGTGGGAGGTCTGCGCCACCGTCATCGAGGAGAACAAAACCGCCTACCCCGATCTGGTGGAAAAGCAGGATTACATCACCCGCATCATCCGCGTGGAGGAAGAAAACTTCAACAAGACCATTGACGGCGGCATGGCAATCCTCAACGCCATCCTGGGCGAGCTCAAGGAGAAAAAGGAGACCGTTTTCCCCGGAGAGGACGCCTTTAAGCTGTATGACACCTACGGCTTCCCCGTGGATCTCACAATCGAGATCATCGAGGAACAGAACATGACCTTAGACCGCGCCGGCTTTGACAAGCTCATGCAGGAACAGCGGGAACGGGCCCGCGCCGCCCGGGCGGCGCTGGGCGACCTGGCCTGGTCCAGCATCGATCTGGGGCTTGACAACACCCCCACCGCGTTTGTGGGCTACGACCGGTACCGGGAGGAGGCGCGCATCCTGGCCATCGTCTCCGACGGCGAGCTGTGCTCGGTGATCCACACGGGCGACGAGGCGTCCATCGTCCTGGACAAAACGCCATTTTACGCCGAGATGGGCGGCCAAGTTGCCGACCACGGCATTATCTCCGCCTACGGCTCCGTCTTCAAGGTGACAAACGTCCAGAAAAACAAGGGCGGCAAGTATCTGCACGCCGGCGTGATGGTGGCGGGCGAGCTGAAGGTGGACGATACGGTGACGGCGGAAATCGACGAAGAGCGCCGGCGCGCCATCATGCGGGCCCACAGCGCCACCCACCTCCTGCACAAGGCTTTAAAAACCGTTCTGGGCGACCATGTCCAGCAGGCGGGCTCCCTGGTGGAGCCGGACCGGCTGCGTTTCGACTTTACGCATTTTTCCGCCATGACGCCGGAGGAACTGGCGAAAACCGAAGCTCTTGTAAACGCCGCCATCCTTGACGGCATGCCGGTGCGGGTCGAGGAAATGGCCATCAGCGAGGCGAAAAAAATGGGCGCCACCGCCCTTTTCGGCGAAAAATACGGCGATGTGGTCCGCGTTGTGAGCATGGGGTCCTACTCCACCGAGCTGTGCGGCGGCACCCATCTGGACAATACGGCCAAGGCCGGCGCCTTCAGCATCACCAGCGAATTTTCCGTGGCCTCCGGCGTGCGGCGCATTGAAGCCACCGTCGGCCAGGCGACGCTGGAGAGCCAAAAGAAAAACAGAGAGCTGCTGTCGGAGCTGGCCGGCCTTGTCAAGGCAAACAGCACCGGCGAAATTGCCCAGAAGATCGAGCAGCAGGTCGGCGAGCTGCGGGAACTGCGCCGCACAGTGGAGGCACTCCATTCCAAGGCGGCCAGCGGCGAAGCCGCCCGGTTCCTGCAGGAGGCGCGGGCCGTCGGCGGGCTCCGGGTCATTACGGCGACGCTGGAGGGCGCCGACGCCGACAGGCTCCGGCAGATGGGCGACGTCCTCCGGGACAAGGACGCGGGCGTTGTGGCCGTTCTAGCCTCCGCCGGCGACGGTAAAATCACCTTCCTGGCCGTCTGCGGCCCGGAAGCGGTATCCAAGGGCGTCAAGGCCGGCGACCTGATCAAGGCCGTCACAAAAATCGCCGGCGGCTCCGGCGGCGGCAAGCCCGACTCGGCCATGGGCGGCGGCAAGGACGTTACAAAGCTGGGCGACGCCCTGGCGGCCGTGGACGGCTTCGTGGCGGAAAAGCTGGGGATATAATAGACCTGTCATTCCCGCGCAGGCGGGAATCCACCCCCCTGCACAAAAACGCGACAGAATAATATAACATGGAGGTTACCTGCATGCCGGACTGTATTTTCTGCAAGATCGCCAGGGGTGAAATTCCCTCGGCCAAGCGGTATGAGGACGAGGACGTGATTGCCTTTAACGACCTCAACCCGCAGTCGCCTGTCCATATCCTCGTCGTCCCCAAACAGCACATCGAAAGCGCCGCCGATATCACGGCGGACAACGCCCATCTGGCGGCCAAATGCTTTGAGGTTATCGCGAAGCTGGCAAAGGAGAACAATCTGCAAAACGGCTTCCGCGTCATCAACAACTGCGGCCCCGACGGCGGACAGACCGTCCCCCACCTGCACTTTCACCTGCTGGCGGGCAAAAAGCTGAGCGAGAAAATCGTTTAACAGTCTTCTAAACATTACAAAAACCGTCACCCAGGCGTACGCCCGGGTGACGGTTTTATATAGGAGCGTTATAGCTATTCGACAATGATGGCGGTGGCTTTAAAGTTTGATGCGTCGCTGTAGGTGCCGTAGACAACGAGCTGCGAGTTGACGGTGATGTTGCCGAGATTCATGGTGCGGCCCGTTCCGGCGTAGATGATCGTGACCACGGAG
>JAJUHI010000095.1 GCA_029267955.1 Sporobacter termitidis
AGTAATTATATCACAACCGCGCTCAAATGTAAATTCTTGTATTTCACATTTGGAGGTTTATACTAGACAGCAAATCAGCCTGAAGGGAGATGTGGCGTTGGCGCACCCTGATTTGCTTCTTGAACAGCAGTATTTGAATACGGTGCTGGACGTTATCCGCCGCCGGCTAGATAAGCTGACCGCCATGGCAGAAGCCGACAAGGACGGTATTATAAAGGCGCGCCGTGACATGTGGGAAACCTCCGCGCATATCATCCGCACCTTTGACGATATCGTCGACCTGAGCAAAGCGGAGCAGGCCATCCAGGAATCAACCGGCGCGTACCTTGAAACCGTCGAGGAAATCCGGAAGCTGCATCAGATGCAGCCGTCGCCGTATTTCGGGCGCTTTGATTTTATCGAGGAGGGCTGCAGCGCGCCCGTACGCATTTACATCGGCATCGGAAATCTGATGGATGAGGACAGCTACGATATCTACGTCTACGACTGGCGGGCGCCCGTCTGTTCCGTATTCTACGAATACGAGCCCACCGAGACCCTGGAGGACGCCTCCTATGAGACGCCGGAGGGCAGAAAGCGCATCCGTGTCACCCTCAAGCGGCAGTTCAAGATAGAAAACGGAAAAATCATCTATCTTTACGACACCGATTCCGCCATGCACGACGATATCCTCGGGCGGGTCCTGTCCCAAAACACCAGCGGCCGGCTTAAAATCATCATCAGCAGCATCCAGAAGGAGCAGAACGCCGCCATCCGCAATCCCGACAACCGCCAGATGCTGATTTACGGACTGGCGGGCAGCGGCAAAACCAGCGTCGGCCTGCACCGGCTGGCGTATCTTTTATACCGCCGCCGGGACACCCTGCGGCCCGGCGACGTCGTCATCCTCTCAAGTAACGGAATCTTCAGCTCCTATATCGCGAGCGTGCTGCCCCAACTGGGCGAACATGACGTCAACCGGCTCCTGTTTCACAGCCTTTTGGATAAGGCGCTGAATAACGACTATGCCTTTGAGGATCATATCCGGCAGCTGCAAGCCCTGACGGCCGACGGCGGCGGCGATCGGCCGGGCGATATCCGGGTGAAATACTCCTTTGATTTTTTAAGCTTCTGCGAGGCTTACTTTTCGTCCTTTCGCTGGGTTGTTCCGGAGCTTCGGTATAAGGACCGGGTCATCGTGTCAAAGGAGACGTTCCAAAGCAAATGGGACCAGCTGCGCTTTTCCGGCTTTGCCGCGCACCTGGAGAACCTCACCGAGACAATCCGTCGGTATTACGAGGACTACTTTAAAACCAACAGGAAAGCCATCCTTGAGGAGATTGCCCGGGATAACGACCATGAGCTGACGGAGAGCGCCGTCCATTACCGGTATGAAGCCCGGCTGGCCCGGTGCATAGAAGACGCCGTGGCCCAGGTCCATACCCTCAACAGCGTGGACCCGCAGTCCCAGCTGTTAAAGGTGCTGGCGCTCTATGCGGAAAAACATAACCTGCCCGAGAGCTTTGTCGGCCGGGTGGCGGCGGCCTTTGAGGAAAAGTACCTGCCCTATGAAGACGCCCTGCTGTATCTGTTGGTATGCGTCCTGATGGGCCGGGTGCCGCCGCTGCCGAATGTGGCCCATGTGCTCATCGACGAGGCCCAGGATTACTGTCCTGTGCAGCTTTACATCATCAAAAAGCTTTACCCCGGGAGCTGTTTTACCCTTTTGGCCGACGTCAACCAGGCCGTGGGCGGCGTTACAACCATGCGCCGATACGAGGACTTTGACCGGATTTTCGGCAAGGACCTTGTCAAATTCAAGCTCGGCAAGAGCTACCGGTCCTCGGGCCCCATCAGCGCGCTGGCGTTTTCCTTACTGGGCTCGCAGGCAACCGACGGCTTTTCCTACTTTGACAGAGAGGGCAAAAAGCCGCGGTATATTGTCACCCAGGACCCGGCGGCGGCCATTCTCTCGCTGATGCCGGACCTTGGGTCGTACAATATGATCGGCATCGTCACCGGCACCCAGGCGGAGGCCGACGCCCTCTACGGCCGGCTGCGGGACAGCCTGCCCGTCCAGCTGATATCAAGCCCTGACGACGAGCTTTCGGCCCGTGTGGTGCTCCTGCCGCTGCTGCTTTCCAAGGGGCTGGAATTTGACGCGGTTTTCCTTTTGGGCTGCTTTCGGGACAGCGGCGACGCGGTATCCGACCGGCGGCGGGCGTATCTGGGCTGCACACGGGCCCTGCACGAGCTTTATATTCTCGAGGCTTCTCCCCTGCCCGGCTGCTGCGCGGATTGCCTGCCGTACCTGGAGACGTCCGGCGCATAAATCTCACTGTCCGGTCCTCGTTTATCTTGAAATTTTTGTGAACCGGCGCTATTCTAATGTTGTGGGGTTTAATAAAATTTAACAGATAAAGAGGGTTTCGGTGATGTTATACAGAGAGATGGAACCGGGCTTTCAGCATGCTTTTGCCGCGGCAATCCGCGCGTACAGGCGGGGCAGCACGCCGATCGGCTGCGCCATCATGAACGCGGACGGCAAATGCGTGGCAAAGGGTGAAAACAGCATCTACAGCGACGATCGAGCGGAAATTATCAACGGCCACCATCTGGCCCACGCGGAAATCAACGCCATCCTGAAATTGGACCGGCTGGAGCACCCGGACGTGTCCTCCTACACCCTCTACGCGACGATGGAGCCCTGCGCCCTCTGCTTCGGCGCGGTGGTCATGAGCTATTTAAAGCATGTCAAATACGCCGCCAGTGACAAGTACAGCGGCGCCGTCTGCCTGAATACCGCCACCCCCTACATAAAGGACCAGAACATCCGAATATCGGGGCCCTTTGATACACTGCAGGACATTCAGGTGGCGCTCATTGTTCACCGGCGGCTCAGCGTGGGCTTCTCGTCTGACGACCAGTTTACCCGGCTTTACAGCAGCTATTCCCCAAAGGGCGTCGCCCTGGGCGAAAAGCTGTACCGCGACCCGTATTTTCAGGGGATGCTGGCCTCCTGCGACACCGCCGGAATCATCATCGATTATATGCTCTCTCAGATCGACGCCGCCGAGCTTGATGCAGCCGAAGCGCTGTGACGGGGCATCAGACGGCGATAGAATAAACGGAGGTCAGCAAGATGGAAAAGACAGAAATCGCAACCGAACTGTTCCGGCAGAACTTTAACTGCGCCCAGTCGGTCTTTGCCGCCTTTGCGGAGGACTACGGCCTGCCCCAGGAGACGGCGCTAAAAATCGCCGGCGGGCTCGGCGGCGGCGTCCGCTGCGGCGAGATCTGCGGCGCGGCCACCGGCGCCGTGCTGGTGATTGGCCTTAAAAACGGGCAAAGCGTCCAGGGCGACATGGACAGCAAGGCGCTGTGCGACAGTGAAACCGCCGAGTTTATGAAGCGGTTCCGGGAACTGCGGGGCTGCGTTGCCTGCCGGGATATTCTCGGCATTGACATCTCCGTGGGCAACAACCGGATGAAGGCAAAGGAGCTCAACCTGTTCGGCACCATCTGCGTCGACATGGTGACAAACGCCGTGGAGATTCTGGAGGATATGGGATACTGAAGCTGTCCACAAAACCCTACGGGTTTTGTGGACAAAAGAGTTGCATGCAGGTCGCTCTGCCGCTCCCTGCATGAGAGGTGTCATTTCCGACGCACATGTCGCCGGAAATGACGAATTTGAATCTTTTTGCCGCTGCGGCGGCAAACTCTGCGAGGCTTTTATTATATAATCTAAATAATCTAAGGCAGCCCGCCATTTGGACGGGCTGCCTGTCTTCTCTTCTATTAATCTATTAATTTTTAATATGTAACACCCTGCGCCAGCATGGCTCTGGCCACCTTCATGAAACCGGCGATGTTCGCGCCGACCACCAGGTTGTTTTCGTAGCCGAATTCCTTCGCGGCTTCGCTGGCGGTGCGGTAGATGTTGACCATGATGGTTTTCAGCTTCGCGTCCACTTCCTCAAAGGACCAGGACAGTCTCATGGAGTTTTGCGTCATCTCCAGACCCGAGCAGGCGACGCCGCCCGCGTTGGAGGCTTTGCCGGGCGTGTACACGATGCCCTTCTCAAGCAGGTAGTCAACCGCGTCGGGCGTTGTGGGCATATTGGCGCCCTCGCCGACGGCGAAGCAGCCGTTTGCCACAAGGGTCTTCGCGGCGTTTAAATCCAGCTCGTTCTGGGTCGCGCAGGGCATGGCGATGTCGCACTTGACCGTCCAGATATTGTTGCAGCCTGTTGTAAAGGTCGCATCCGGATGGTATTTGAGGTATTCGTTGATTCTCTTGCGCTCGACTTCCTTGATCTTTTTGATGGCATCCAGATCGATGCCGTTCTTGTCGTATATATAGCCGGAGGAGTCGCTCATGGCGACAACCTTGGCGCCCAGCTGCATGGCCTTCTGGGCCGCGTAAATGGCCACGTTGCCGGAGCCGGAGATGACCACTGTGGCGCCCTCGAAGGATCTGCCCCTGATGTTCTTCATGGCCTCCTCCAGGAAATAGCACAGGCCGTAACCGGTTGCCTCCGTCCTGGCCAGGCTGCCGCCGTAGGTGAGGCCCTTGCCGGTCAAAATCCCCGTAAACTCGTTTCTGATCTTCTTGTACATGCCGAACATATACCCGACCTCGCGGGCGCCGACGCCGATATCGCCCGCCGGCACGTCCGTATCCGGCCCGATATGCCTCGCCAGCTCAAACATAAAGCTCTGGCAGAAACGCATAATCTCGCCGTCCGACTTGCCCTTCGGGTCAAAATCGCTGCCGCCCTTGCCGCCGCCCATGGGCAGACCGGTCAGGGAGTTTTTGAAAATCTGCTCAAAGCCGAGAAATTTGATGATACCGAGGTTGACGGATGGATGAAACCGCAGGCCGCCCTTGTACGGACCGATGGCGCTGTTGAATTGGACCCTGAAGCCCCGGTTGACGATAACCTCCCCCTTGTCGTTGACCCAGGGGACTCTGAAAATGATCTGACGCTCCGGCTCTACTATCCGGTTGAATATGCCGGCCTCGAGAAATTCCGGGTACTTTTCCGCAACGGGTTCAAGAGAGTCCAAAACCTCTTTCACCGCCTGCAGAAATTCAGGTTCGTTTGCATCGCGCTTAAGTACGTCCTCGTACACGCCCTGCAGCTTCTTCACTTGTGTTGCTCCTCCTTAAATTCCGGCACGCCTTTGTGCCATGTCTTTTTTTGGCGTTAACCGCCGTATCTCGCATTTTGAATGCCGAGATGTTCTCCCTGGCATTATAGTTCAATGTTTTAATGAAGTAAACACCTTTTTTTCCCGCAGCGGCCCCGGAGGGCCAATATCGTAAATTTCGTAGGATTTTACAATCTTTCAGACATCTTTTTTATGTAATTGACTGCGATAATTTACAGGATATTCCGCTAAGGGGCCGCGGGAATGACACGTCCCGGATTTGAAAGCCGGCCCCCCGGTTGTTGCAAATCCGGGTCAAACCGACTTGAGCACCACGGCGATCAGCGGCAGCGTGACAAGGGACAACAGCGTCGAAATAAAGATGATCTTGGCGGCAAAGGGCGCGTCGCCCCCGTACTTTTTCGCCAGCATCGCCGTGATGGTCGCCGAGGGCATGGCCGACGACAGGACCGCGACGCCGGTGATGATGGGGTCAATGCCAATCAGGCGCAGGACGGCGTAGACTACGGCCGGTATCAGCAACAGCCGCAGGGCCGAATAGTAAAAGCAGGCCCTGTCAAACACCGTTTTAAAGTCCACCTCGCTGAGGATGGAGCCCACCACTATCATGGACATGGCCGTCAGGCAGCTGCCCACCACGTTAATGGTATTGCTGATAAACGCCGGCAGGCGGACGGGGGAAAACAGATACGCAAAGCCCAGGATAACCGCCCAGATGGCGGGGTGGGTCATCAGCTGCTTGAGCTGCTGCTTTTTGCCGGAGCTTGTAAACAGCGACAGGCCGGCCGTCCACATGAAAATCCGCATGGGGATGAGCATGATGGAGCCGTACAGGATGCCCGTGGCGCCGAAGACCGATTCGATGACGGGCAGCCCCATGAAACCGGCGTTGTTGGTGATGGTGGCGTACTTCATGACCACCTGCCGCTCCGGCGGGAACCGGCGGTAGAGAAACTTGTTGAGCACCATGTATAACAGCTGCGCGCCGAAGGAAATGGCGAACACCACCGCGCACGCCCGCAGCATCTCGACCGTCAGCGCCGTCTCAAATGAGCGGAATATATTGCACGGCAGTATGATGTAGATGACCACATTTGTCATATCCCGCCGGGCCTCCGGACCGAAGATGCCCTTTTTCGTTATGAAAAACCCGATCGCAACCAGCAGGAATATCTGTAACTGTATCTGTATAATAAAAACCACCAGCTTTGTGTGACTTGCTGGTATTATACCGTTTTGTCCGGAAAGAAACAATGCGGAATCCGACAAAAATCGCCGCCGGACTCCGCTTTCTGTTATGTCTTGTTCATCATTTCCCGCATGGCAGCTTCGCAGCCGGCGCAGACCTCCGCGCACCTTTGAAAAGGCGCATCATCCACATCGCTGCAAGCCCTGGCGGCGACCTCGCAGACCTCGGCGCACAGGGCGCACTGGCGTTTGATAAACTTGCCGTCCAAGGACATGAGCATTACCGCCGTCTGGCACATGGCGGCGCACTCCATGAGCAGCTTGAGGCAGTCTTTCTTCTCCCGGCTGTCCGGCGCGCCGAGGCCGGCGTCAATACATTCGCAGCAAGCCTGGGCGCATGCGTTGAGTTCCCGGATGAATTTCTGATATTTGTCGGTTTCCCTAGAAATAACGCCCATAAAATCCCCTCCTCGGATAACAGTATCTCCAGAGCAGGGGTTTTTATGGGCTTGTTCCGGGAAAAAGCAACCCGGACCGTTCTCAGCGGCCCGGGCTTGTACTGCGATAATTCTATTTTAAATCCTTTACGGCCTGGCGGATATCGCCGGACATGTACAGGGAACCCAGGGCGACCACAACACCGCCCTCCCCCGCCTGGCGGATGGCTTCCGCCACGCCCTGGTCAAAGGACGCGCAGGGCGTTGCCGGTTTTCCAAGCTCCCGCAGGAGGTCCGCCAGCTGCGTCTGATCCATGGCCCGCGGGCTGTGGGGTTTCACTGTCACAAAGGACTTGGCCAATGGGAGAATGCACTGCGCCATGGCTTTCACGTCCTTGTCGGCCATAACCCCCATCAAAAAGACGATATTGCCGCCGGGAAAATGCTGTTTCAGGCTCTCCGCCGTGGCCGCCATACCGTGGGGGTTATGGGAGCCGTCCAGGATAAAGACGGGGTTCCGGCGCAGCACCTCAAACCGCCCGGGCCAGAAGACCGACTCAAGGCCGGCCACAATGTCCGCGTCGCTGATATGGTACCCCTTGTCCCGCAGCGTCTCAAGGGCCGTGATGGACAAGGCGGCGTTGCGGGGCTGATAAGTCCCCACCAGCGGCAGCCGGATATTTTTGTACGGCTCAAAATCGAACCGGGCGGCGTCCAGGTCGATGCCCAGAACCCGCAGCCGGGAATAATCGGTGCGGACAAGCCGGGCGCCGCGCGCTCGGCAGGCCTCTTCAAAGACCGCCTCGACCTCGGGCTCGCCGCCGTAGATCACAACGTCTCCGCCGGGCTTGATGATACCGGCTTTCGCCTTGGCGATCGCGGCGGGAGTTGACCCCAGCTCGGCCATATGGTCAAGACCGATCGCTGTGATCACCGCGACCTCCGGCGTGTCGATAACATTGGTGGAATCCAGCTCGCCGCCCATGCCGACCTCCAGGACGACGATGTCGCACTTCTTATATAAGAAGTATTTCATCGCCAGGGCCGTGATCAGCTCAAATTCCGTGGGCGGGTCCTCCGTCATGGCGTCGGCGTGGGGCCGGATCTCCGCCGTCATGTGAATGAGCTCTTCGTCGGAGATGTGGACGCCGTCCACCTGCATACGCTCGTTGAAGCGGATGATGTACGGCGAGGTATACAGCCCCGTCCTGTAGCCTGCCCTGCGCAGGACGGAGGCGATCATCGCCGCCGTGGACCCCTTGCCGTTGGTGCCGGCAATGTGGACGAATTTCAGCTGCTTTTCCGGGTTGCCGAGAGCCCGGAGCAGGTGCCGCGTCCGGGACAGGCCGGGCTTTGCCGCCTGCCACTTGACGTTGTGGATATACTTAAGTGTTTCTTCGTAGTTCATAATTACGATGCGTTTTTTGCTAAAACGGGCGCGATGGCGCGTTTATATGCCGTCCTGTGCACGAGCCAGACGAGCATCGTGTCACAGGCCATCGTCACAAGCTTGGTCAGGCGCGGCACGAACAAAATCGCAAATGTCGCCTCCTTGTTCGGTACAAAAAGCTGAAAATACCAGGTCAGCGCGTAGGTCCCCAGAAGCAGGCTGGAGATGATTTCGGTCACAAAAACCATCACGATGCATTTGATGAGGTTCATGTTGCCTTTATACAGATACCGGTAGCACAGGCCCGGCAGCACGCCGTTGAGAATCGGCGTGATAGCCAGCGGCAGAAAGTAAACGCCGTAGCCGCTGATGATGGTGCCGACGAGGTCGCTGATGAACCCCACCAGAAAACCCGCCATCGGGCCGAGCCAAAGCCCCGCCAGGATGATGGGTATCGCCTCAAAGCTGATGCGCAGCCCCTCCGACACCTGTATCCCGGCAAAACGGGCCAGAACAATTTGCAAAGCGATAAAAATCGCCATGCTGGTCAGTCTTCTCGGTGAAAAAAACGACTTGATTTTGGGCATAATAATACCTCCCTTATAAAATGTGTGCACACGCCGTGCCCGGTATACTTTGGCCGTACACGGCAAGCGCATGTTGTGCGCCACATATAGGAGGTTTTGTTCTCCGGTATGTAGCAGCGGGATGCGGACACCGTACCGTGGATTAAATTCCTTCGTCCAACTGACAACTCCCCGTCCAGTCGGCACTTTACGCATGGCGCCCTACTCTGCTTAGACTGCGGTACCGCAGCCAAGTTTTTTACGCCCCTATATTACCATGCCGTTTATATAATGTCCAGTTGTTGTTTAGCAAATTCATCACATAAATTTGGACATTTTTACGCTCTATTCCCGCCATATTTTACAGAATTGGCGTTTAAACGTCTTCACGGTTCTGACGGCAAACAACAAGCAGCGCCGTTTTCAGGCGCTGCTTCAGCTTGTCGAAGAACCCGGCTATGCGTGAGCGTATGCCGGGTTTTCTGTGTTTTGTATCCTAATTATTAACGAAATGAAATGATAAAAGGAAGTCCTCCACTTCCAATTAGCCAGTTTTTTCAAATTCATGGATGCGA
>JAJUHI010000096.1 GCA_029267955.1 Sporobacter termitidis
AGTATCAGCACGCCCGCGCCCTCGCCCATGACGAAGCCGCCGCGCCGCCTGTCAAAGGGCAGCGAGGCCGCGTCCGGGTCGGTGGAAGTGGACAGCGCCGTCATATTGGCAAAGCCCGCGATTGACAGCGGCATGATGGCCGCCTCGCTGCCGCCGGTAATCGCCGCGTCGGCATAGCCGTGCTTGATGGCCCGGAACGCTTCGCCGATGGCGTTGCAGCCCGTGGCGCAGGCGGTCACGATGCACTGGCAGGGGCCCTTTGCCTTGTAGCGGATGGCGATATTGCCGGCGGCCAGGTTTGAGATCATCATCGGCACAAACAGGGGCGACACCTTCCGCGGCCCGCCGTTTAAGAGCTTGGTGTGCTCCTCCGTCAGGGTGATGATGCCGCCGATGCCGGAGCCGAAGTAGGTGGCCAGCCGCTCGGGCGCAACGGCGCCCTCGATGCCGCTGTCCGCCATCGCCTGGGACGCCGCCGCGATGGCGTACTGCGTGAACAGGTCGCTGCGGCGCGCGTCGTTTTTCTCCATGTACAGCAGCGGATCGAACCCCTTGACCTCGGCGGCAAGCTTCACCTTGTAGTCCGTACAGTCAAATTTCGTGATGGGGCCGATGCCGTGCTTCCCGGCCGTGAGATTGGACCACATTGTGTTGATATCATTCCCGACGGGCGTCACGGCGCCCAGACCGGTGACAACGACTCTTCTCATCGTTTTCTTCCTCTCATATAGGGTATGGGGCGTTACATGGCCAGGCCGCCGTCAACTCGGATGACCTCGCCGGTAATATACCCGGCGGCGTCGGACGCCAAAAACGCCGCCAGCGCGGCAACCTCCTCCGGCTGCCCGACCCGCCCCAGCGGAATTCTCGACATCAGCGGGTTGTCTTGCGTGATGTTCTCCGTCATATCCGTCTGGATAAACCCCGGCGCGATGGCGTTGCAGGTTATCCCGCGGGACGCCAGCTCCCGCGCCACGGATTTCGTCAAGCCCACAAGCCCCGCCTTGGAAGCAGCGTAATTGGCCTGCCCGGGGTTGCCCAAAAGCCCGGCGACGGAGCTGATGTTGATGATCCTGCCGCTGCGCCGCCTGACAAAGACCGGCGTGCAATGGCGGATCATGTTGAACGCGCCCTTGAGGTTTGTGGCGATGACGCTGTCAAAGGCCTCCTCCTTCATGGACATGACCAGGCCGTCTTTTGTAATGCCGGCGTTGTTGACGAGGATATCGATGGTCCCGAAGGCGTTTTTGACCGCGTCAACCGTCTGCGCAGCCGCGGCAAAGTCGGAAACGTCGCACTGGAACGCCTGGGCCTTCACGCCGTATTCGGCGGCTTTTGCCGCGACTTCGCGGGCCTTTTCCGCGTTCCCGGCGTACAGGACGGCGATGTCCGCGCCCTCTTCGGCAAATTTCAGGGCGATGGCGCGTCCAATCCCCCGGGACGCGCCGGTGACGAGGGCCGTTTTCCCCTTAAGCATGACCTGCCACCTCCGTTACAGTCTTTTGAAGGCTCTCCCCGTCCTCCACATTGAAAACGCGCACTTTTTCCGAGATTCGCGCAATCAGGCCCGACAGCACCTTGCCCGGCCCGCACTCAATAAAGGTGTCCGCGCCGTTTTCAATCATGTTTTCAACGATTTTCCGCCACAGAACGGGGCTTTTGATCTGCTGCGCCAGCAGCTGTTTAAAATCGTCCTCATACGGCATGGCGGTGACGTTTGAATACAGCGGCGCCGACGGCGGCGTAAAGGTAACAGTGTCCAGCTCCAGGGCGAACCCGTCGGCCGCCGGGGCCATAAACGGCGAATGGAACCCGCCGCCCACCTTTAAAGGCATGGCTTTGCCGCCGGCCTCCTTCACGCGCTCCTTCAGGGACTCCAGCGCGCCGGTCTCGCCGGCCACAACCACCTGCCCCGGGCTGTTGAAGTTGACGGGATAGACATCCTTAAGCCCCTGGCAAAGCCGGATGACCGTATCGTCGTCCAGCTTGAGGACGGCGACCATCGCGGCGGCAACCGATTCGGACGCCTTCTGCATGAGAGCCGCCCGGCGGATTACAAGCCGGAACGCGGCCTCGTCAGTAACAGCGCCGGAAAAGGCCAGCGCCGCCAGCTCGCCCAGAGAAAAGCCCGCCAGCATATCCGGTTTGATACCCGCTTCCCGCAGGGCGGCAGCCGCCGCCAAATCCACACAAAACAGGCAGGGTTGCGTATTCTCCGTCACGGCCAGGGCCTCGGTCGTCCCGTTAAAACACTGGTCCGACGTGCCGGGGCGGATTCTGTCGGCCATTTCAAAAACCGACCGGGCCGCCGGGCTGCAGTCACAGAGCGCCCGGCCCATGCCCGGCGCCTGCGCCCCCTGGCCTGAAAACACAAAGGCTACTTTACCCATTTCGTCGCTCCGCCCAGCACCTTTTCAGCTTCCTCAAATATCTCGCGGATCATCTCCGCCGCCGGCTGGCGCTTGTTCACCATGCCCGCCGCCTGGCCGGCCAGGAAGCAGCCGCGCTCGGTATCGCCCTCCACGGCGGCCAGCCGCAGGGCGCCCACGCCCATTGCCTCCAGGTCCTCGTCGGAGATATCCGAATATTCCGCCTTGAAAAAGGCCCTGGAAAAGGGCGTTTTCAGGCTGCGGACCGGATGGCCCAGCCGCTTGCCCGTGGTGATGGTGGCAATGTCGTTGGCGGCGAGTATTTTCTGTTTGTACGTTTCATGGACGGAGCACTCGTCCGCCACCAGAAAGCGCGTGCCCAGCTGGACGCCCACAGCCCCCAGCATCATAGCGGCCGCGACGCCGCGGCCGTCGGCGATGCCGCCGGCGGCAATGACCGGCAGTGGCGTCGCGTCGACCACCTGGGGCACCAGCACCATCGTCGTGGTCTCGCCCACGTGGCCGCCGCTTTCGCCGCCCTCGGCAATCAGCGCGTCGGCGCCGGCCCGCGTCAACAGCTTGGCCAGGGCCACCGAGGCCACCACCGGAATCACCTTGATGCCGGCTTCCTTCCACATCGGGATGTACTTTGACGGGTTGCCCGCCCCCGTCACCACGACGGGGACCTTTTCATCCCGGACAACGGCCGCAACGGCCTCGACGTGGGGGCTCATCAGCATAATGTTGACGCCGAAGGGCTTGTCGGTCAGCGCCCGCGCTGTTTTAATCTCATCAATCAGATACTCCGGGCCGGCGTTCATGGCGGAGATGATGCCCAGTCCGCCGCCGTTGGAGACGGCGGCCGCCAGCTTCCCGTCGGAAATCCACGCCATACCGCCCTGGAATATCGGGTACTCAATACCCAAAAGATCGCAAACCGGCGTTTTAATCATAAAATGCAGTTCCTTCCGCTAAACTTGTCTCCGAATCAAGCGTTACCCGATGCCGCTATCAGCCCATCTTGGCTTCGATGAATTTCGCAAGCTCGCCGACGGTGGACATCTTCTCCTCCAGCTCGATCTCGATGCCCAGCTCTTCCTCCAGCTGCATCACCATCTCGACGGTGTCCAGGGAGTCGATGCCCAGGGACTCAAAGGTGGTGTCTTCCTTGATGCTGGCGGCGTCGCAGCCGGTGTGCTCCTCAATCAGGTTCGCAATTTTCTCAAGAATCATTTTTAAACTCCTCCTTAAGAACCCTTTAGAGTTCTTTATTATTGTCACTCCGGGCAGCTTAAGTCGCCCCGCGGAGTTGATCACACTTTCAATAAGCCGTCAGATTTCCCAGCGGAGCACGCAGGCCGCGCTGGTCAGGCCGCCGCCGAAGGCGGACATGGCCAGGTAGTCGCCCTTTTTGATGCGCCCCGCCCGGTGCAGCTCGTCGACGAGTATGGGGATGCTGGCCGCCGAGGTGTTGCCGTACTTCTCGATATTCATGCCGAAGCGTTCGATGGGGACCTCAAACTTCCGGGCGGCCGCGTCGATGATGCGGAAGTTGGCCTGATGGGGGATAAACCAGGCGATATCCGCCGGCGTCAGCCCCGCGTCCCGGATGACGTCCGCCAGGTCGTTGACAATGGCGTTGACGGCAAACTTGAAGGTCTCCTGACCGTTCATTTTGATAAAGGGCGATTTCGTTTCCCGTACGAAAAACGGGTTTTTCGGCTGGTAATGCGGGATGTGAATGACGGTGTCCCCGCCCTTGGCGTGCAAAATGGACGACAGGTACGCATCCCCTTCCCCCAGCACCATGGCCCCGGCGCCGTCGGCAAAGATGACGCAGGTGTTCCGGTCCGTCCAGTCAATCATGCGGGACAGGCGCTCGCCGCCGATCACAAGCATCCGTTTGACCTTGCCCCGGGCAAAGAAGCCCGCGGCGGTATCCAGCGCGTAAATAAACCCGCTGCAGGCGGCGTTGACGTCCAGTGCCGGGCACGTGGCGCCCAGCAGATGCTGCACCATGCAGGACATGGAGGGCGATGCGTCGTCAGGGCTGACGGTGGCGCAGAGGATCATGTCGAGCTCCTCGGGCTTTGTACCGCTCATCTCCAGCGCGTTTTTCGCGGCCCGGGCCGCCAGCTCCGCCGCCGACTCCGTCGTGCAGACCCGGCGTTCCCGGATGCCGACGCGCTGCCGGATCCAGTCGTCCGACGTTTCCACGATGGTAGACAGCTCGTCATTTGTCACCACGCGCTCCGGGACGCAGTGCCCCGTACCTAAAATTTTAAAACTCATGTCTTCGCTCCGATGCTCTTTTCGAAAAATGTATTGAGTTTCGCGATGACGCGGACGAGACAGTCGCGTTCCGCTTCATCGAATTCATTCTCGATCTCATGTATCATGCTCATATGATAACGCCGGTGATACAGGTCAATTTTCCTTCCTTCGCGGGTTAACGTCACCCGGACCACGCGCCCGTCGTTTTGGCAGCTGTTTTTGCTCAGGTACCCCTTTTTCTCCAGCTTGTTCACCGCCACCGTGACCGAGGGCTTGGCCAGCTTCAGATATTCGGCGATCTCGCTGACGGTTTTGCCGTTTTCACGGTCCATGCCGACGCATTCAATCAGGTGCATTTCCCGGATGGTAAGGTTGATGCGGTGGTTGTTCTGCAAAAATTCCTCTTCCACGCGCATGATGTTGTGATACACTTCCATCAGCATACTGTTCAGCATTTTCTGAAAGCTCTGCACCCGGGCCACCTCCTTTAAAAATATTTTAACAATCTGTAAAAATTCCGAAATAATTAGTTAGATAAACTAATTAATTATATCTGGGATTTTACTTTCTTATTCCCCCGTTGTCAAGAAAAATATATAAAATACCAAGCGGCCGGGAACGGGTTGTAACATTTGAATTTTGCGGTAAATATTAATGGATAAAGGACAATTTGAAGCGCCGTTTCAAAATTTTACAAAACCGGTGTTGACATTCGCGATTTGATGTGATAAAGTGAGCTAACATTAAATTTCATCGGGAGCAGTTATGAAGAACGCGGCTTTTGTAGTTGCATATTATTACTTTTACTTTTTCCCGGAAAAAGTAAAAGCGATTTATGCTGCAAAAAGCGCAATATAACGAGTTATGTAACATAACGACGATTGCAAGGGGCTGGGCAGATAAATCGCTGCACAGCCCCTTTTGTATATCTTGAAGGAGGAACTTAAAATGGTTGCAGTATTAAAGCCGGGCGTAACGCAGCAGCAGATTGACAATCTGACGGCGTGGTTTAAGAGCAAGGGGCTCGACGTGCACATCTCCGTCGGCCAGTATCATACGATTCTCGGACTCATCGGCGACACCAGCAAAATCGACATCGAGCTGCTGGAAGGGCTGGACATGATCGAGTCCGTCAAGCGCATCACCGAGCCCTTTAAAAGCGCCAACCGGAAATTCCACCCCGACGACACCTGTGTGGAGATCGCCGACGGCATCCGTATCGGCGGCGGCCATTTTCAGCTGATCGCCGGCCCCTGCTCGGTGGAATCCCCCGAGCAGATTCTCGGCATCGCCGAGAGCGTCAAAGCTTCCGGCGCGTCCATTCTGCGGGGCGGTGCGTTCAAGCCCCGCACCTCCCCCTATGACTTTCAGGGCCTGCGGGCGGAGGGGATCGAGCTTTTACTGGAAGCGAAAAAACGCACCGGCATGCCCATCATCACCGAGATCATGAACCAAAACCACCTGCCCCTGTTTGAGGAGGTGGACATCATCCAGGTGGGCGCCCGGAACATGCAGAACTTTGAGCTTTTAAAGGAGCTGGGGATGACCCGAAAGCCCATCCTTTTAAAGCGCGGGCTGGCCAACACCCTCAAGGAACTGCTCATGAGCGCGGAGTATATCATGGCCGGCGGCAACAACAAGGTCATTCTCTGCGAGCGCGGCATCCGCACCTTTGAGACGTACACGCGCAACACCCTGGACTTATCCGCCATCCCCATGCTCCGGGAGCTGACCCACCTGCCCATCGTCATCGACCCCAGCCACGCCACCGGCATCGCCCGGCTTGTAAAGCCCATGGCCCTGGCCGCCGCGGCCGCGGGGGCCGACGGCATTATGATCGAGGTCCACAACGACCCGCAGAGCGCCCTCTGCGACGGGGCCCAGTCCCTGACGCCGGACCAGTTCCGGGACGTTGCGGAAAAGGTCCGCAAAATCCGCGAGGTGGTGGCGCAATGAAGATCGGCATCGCCGGGCTGGGGCTGATCGGCGGCTCGCTGGCCAAGGCGTATAAAAGCGGCGGCGCCGATATCACCGTCTACGGGCACGACGCGGACGAATCGGTGCTGGCCATCGCCCAGATTGCCGGCGCGGTGGACGCGCCGCTGGATAATAGCGCCCTGGCGGCCTGCGACTGTATTTTCATCGCCCTGTACCCGGGCGATACGATCGCCTATCTGGAGCAAATCGCCCCCCATGTCTCAAAAAGCGCCGTTGTGATCGACTGCTGCGGCGTCAAGCGTGCCGTCACGGAGCCCTGCTTTGAGATCGCCGCGCGCCACGGCTTCACCTTCGTCGGCGGCCATCCCATGGCCGGCACCCACAACTCCGGCTTTAAATACAGCCGCGCGACGCTGTTTAAGGGCGCGGCCATGATATTGGTCCCCCCTGTTTTCGACGACGTGCCGCTTTTTGAAAAGCTAGAACGGCTGCTGGCGCCGGTGGGCTTCGGCCGCCTGACGGTGACGACGGCCCAAAAGCACGACGAGATGATCGCCTTCACCTCTCAGATGGCCCACATCGTCTCCAACGCCTACATCAAGAGCCCCGCGGCCCGGGAGCACAAGGGCTATTCCGCCGGGAGCTACAAGGACCTCACCCGGGTCGCCTGGCTTAACCCGGACATGTGGACGGAGCTTTTCATGAAAAACAGGGACGTGCTCATCCATGAGCTGGACTTTTTCCTGGAGTCCGTCAAACGGTACCGGGACGCGCTGGCCGCCGGCGACAGCCCGACGCTGCGGTCGTTACTGGAAGAGGGCCGCGCAATCAAGGAGGCGCTGGACGGCCGATGAGAACGATTACCGTACCTGCCGCAAAAACATATGATATCCTGATTGCGTCGGGCCTTCTGGACGAAGCGGGCGAACTCATCGCCAAGGCCGTCAAAGGGCGTTTGGCCGCCGTCGTGACCGACGACACCGTCAGCAGCCTGTACGGAGAGCGGCTGCTGGCCGCCCTGCATCAGGCGGGGTTTTCAGCCGTCAGTTTTGTCATCAGCCACGGCGAAGCGTCCAAAAACGCGGACAACTATATAAAACTGCTCAATTTTCTGGCCGGCCAGGGGCTGACCCGGAGCGACGCGGTGATCGCCCTGGGCGGCGGCGTGGTGGGCGACCTGGCCGGCTTTGCCGCCGCCACCTACCTGCGCGGCATCGGTTTTGTGCAGATCCCGACAACGCTGCTCGCCGCCGTGGATTCCGCCGTGGGCGGCAAGACCGCCATCGACCTGGCGGCGGGTAAAAATCTCGCCGGCGCCTTTTATCAGCCCGACCTCGTCATCTGCGACGTTTCCCTGCTGGACACGCTGCCGGCGTCGGTTTTCCGGGACGGCATGGCCGAGGTCATCAAGTACGGCGTCATTGCCGATAAGGAGCTGTTTGACCTGCTGCACGCCCCCGGCAAACCGGACCTTACGGAGGTTATCGCCCGCTGCGTAACCATCAAGCGGGACATTGTGGCTGTCGACGAGTTTGAAGAGGGCCCCCGCAAGCTCTTGAATTTCGGGCACACGGTGGGCCACGCCGTGGAGGCCTGCAGCGAATATACAATCTCCCACGGCAGCGCCGTGGCAATCGGGATGGCCGTTATCGCCCGCGCCGCTGTAAAGCTGGGCCTGACCGCGCCCGATACCGCCGAAGCCATCGCGGCGCTGATTCGGGACACGGGCCTTCCCGTCGCAACGGATTTTACCGCTGCCGCGCTGGCCCGGGCCGCTTACAGCGACAAAAAGCGCCGGGGCGGCACGATCACGCTGGTCATCCCGTCTCAAATCGGCAAAGCCACTCTCCGCGACGTCCCGGCATCCGAGCTTGAACACATCATCGGCCTGGGGCTATAACGGTAAGACAAGGAGTATCACATGACCATCACCATCACAAAGCCCCCTTTTAGCGGGCAGGTCCCGGCCATCCCCTCAAAATCCCACGTGCACCGGCTGCTGATTGCCGCCGCCCTCTCCCAGTCGCCGACAACCATTGCCTGCAACGATACCTCCGATGATATCGACGCCACCGTCCGCTGCCTGCGGGCGCTGGGCGCGGCGATCAGCCACGACGGCGGCGTTTTCACCGTCTCCCCCATCCCCCGGCCCGTCACCGGCCAGCACCGGCTGGACTGCGGCGAGAGCGGCTCCACCCTGCGCTTCATGCTGCCGGTGGGCTGCGCCCTTGGGGCCGCCGCGTCTTATTACATGAGCGGCCGGCTTCCGGCGCGGCCGCTGTCCCCCCTGTATGAGGAGCTGACCTCCCACGGCTGCGCCCTCTCCGCCCAGGGGCAGAACCCCCTCAACGCCGGCGGGAAGCTCAAGCCCGGCCGTTTTGTCATCCCCGGCGATATCTCGTCCCAG
>JAJUHI010000097.1 GCA_029267955.1 Sporobacter termitidis
CGTCCTCGGTTTTGATAATTTTCGACATTCTATCATGTTTGTAAAGCATTGAACAGTCGGCAAAGTAAATGAAAGCAGGCCGCCCGATTTTACGGGCTGCCTGCTTTCGATTCTATGAATACCTCCAGGTTGGCTTGTTTGGAATCAAGCTTCGCCGTCAGGCACTTCCGGCGCTGTCCCCCCGGGCGCCGCCCCGTCCGAACCGGAACCGTCGGGGTCGGTCGTATCGGGGTCGGATTCATCCGGCGCCGGCACATCCGGTTTCGATACTTCCGGCGGGGCGGCGTCCGGCAAGCCTGCATCTGGCGCGCCGGCGTCCTGTGCGTCAGCGTCCGGTGTGTCACCGTCCGCTACGCCAGTATCCGGTGCCGGCATGCCCATCATGAAGGCGTCATCCGAGAATTCCTCCATCGCGGGCGTTCTCCAGTCTCTGACGTGGTACGCGCCGGCGTTGTCCGCTGTGTACAGGAAGATGTTGCTTGCCGCCAGATAGGCAACCTGCTCTTCCGGCGTCGCCGTTTCAGCGCCGACGATAACAACGCCGTCGCCCAGGCCGATGCCCTCGCCGCCATATTGCACGGATACGAACGTATTGCCCGTGGCTGTCAGGGTTGTTTTCTGCGTCCCGCCGATGCCGGCCAGCACATTGGTAAAGGTGTTGTTTGTGGCGATGAGGATATTGTGGCCCGCGTCAGGCTCCGAATAGCCGTGGTGCGCGAAGATGCCGGTCACGAAGTTAGAGAAGCTGGAATTTGTCACGGTAAATTCCGCGCCCTTGTACCCTCTGACGGCAATGGATTTCGGCTCGTTTGAGCCTATGACGGTGATGTTGTCCAACGTCACATCTTTGGCGGTGATGTAGAAGGCAGTGGGGCCTCCCACGAAGATACCGTTTGCCGAACCGGTCAGGTTCTTGATCGTGACGCCGTCCGCGTTGATGTGGATGGCCTGGTTGATCGAATGGCCCTGTCCGTCAATGGTGATGCCGGGGGTGTTGATGACGAGCGTTGCACCCAGCGTCATGTCCGCGCCGACGAGGATGGTGTCGCCGTCGGCGGCAACGGCAAGGGCGTCGGTGATGGAGGCAAAGTCGCCGGTCGAATCTCCCACAACCAGTTGCTTGCCCGCATACTGCAGCGTCACGTTCGGGCTGCTATATATGCGCAGCGTGGGCAGGTCGGCCGCGGGCTTTACAGCGTCGCCGCCAAGGGCAGCCGGTTTTTGTTTATCAAATGCCGGTTCGTTCAGGCTGCTGTCTGCGGAAATTGTATAAGTAACAGGCGAATCCGTGAAGGTATTGCCCGAGACGTCCAGCGTACCGGTGCTGCTCGACGTGTCTTTAATGAGAATCTCCGAGTACCAGTTGCCGTCAAAGGTGTTGCCGGTGACGGTCACAGTGTCGAAATTTGTTGCGCTGCCCTGCTGATAGTAGACAAGACCGAGTGTCCAGTTGTCGGATATTGTGTTGCCGGTTATCAGCGTGCCGTCGACCGTGTTGGTCATGTTGATGCCGGTTCTGTTTTTGGTGATGATATTGTCTTTAATGGTGTTGCCTGTCGCGTTATTGATATAGATACCGTTCCGGTTGAGGGTGACAACACAATCCTTGAGGGTGTTGCCGGTTTTCCCTTGGTGGAATATGACGCCGTTGTTGTTGAAATTCCAGGCATTAAGCTCATCTTGCGTATACTCGTGCGTTATGGTGAAGCCGCTGACTGTCGCGTTGTTGGTGTTAAAGGTCAACGGCGTTTTGTTGCCGTCGGTTCCGACGATTTTTGTGACGTCAGCGCCCGCGCCGAGGAGGGTTACAGCTTTGCTGACGCTGACGTTTTCCTTATAGGTACCCGGCATGACCTTGATGGTATCGCCCGCTTTTGCCGCGGTGAAGGCGCCCTGTATGGTATCATACATGGTCAGGACATTATTGTCGCCCAGAATTCCCGCGCCGGATGGCAATCCCCTGTTCGTCCAGATAATGACCGGCGAATCGGGCGCCTTATACCCCTGGTAGCCGTCGGCGTTGACCGTCACCGTCGCCGTCGACGTCACATTTTTGCCGTCCGACCAGATTTGCTGATTTTCGCTCAGCGTGCCGCTGCCGGTCAGGTTAAAGACGCTGGGTAAGGTTACATTCTTGCCCGGGTCCACATTGACGGCGCCCCACGTGTTGCCGCTGGTGTTTAAGTTGTTTGCCGTTACCGTGGAGCCGTTGACCGTGAGGCCCGCGCCCTTGCTGTTGATGACGGTCACATCATTGAGGATGACAACCGGCCCTCTATAGGCGTGGAAGCCATAAGCATAGCCCTGTGAATCCAGCGTGATGTTGGAGATGACAACCGGGTTTTCTGCCGTGCCCGCGTAGACCGAAAGCAGGTGCTTGTACCCGTTGACGTTGCTCCAGCTTTCATTTTGCGCCTGAAGGGTAACCTGCCCGAGGCCGATCAGCGTCATGGGTTTCGTGATATCCCGCTGTTCGGTAAGCCCGTAAGTCCCTGCCGCCAGCACGATGGTCACGCCGTCGCCGCCGTATTGGAAACCGCTGTCCAGCTGGTCCTCCGTCGCGGCGTAGACAAACTTGTAGACAACGGACCCTGAGGACCAGTCGCTGCGGATATAGTTGTTGGTGCAGGCGGTGTACGTATTGCCCGCCGCCAGCGCCGTCTCCGTCTCCGTATCCAGGGTGATTGCCTGTGAGACAGTGCCCGCCATATTGAACCGCTTCAAATCCAGGCCCTCGGTAATCTGCAGCGCGGTGGACGACCAGGAGGAGGTGTCGGCGCTGTAGCCGATAAAGGTGTTGCCGGACACCGTGTAATCCGGCGCCGCGGACCCGACGGGCCAGATGACAACGCCGTTGCCCACGCCGCCGTTGTCAGCCAGCGCATCCGGGTTGGGCAGCACAAAGGTGTTGTTTGTGATGGTCACGGTTTTGGCGATGACGTCGATGGCGTTCTTCAGGGGGCCTTCCCCGCCGCCGCGGGTATAAATGGTCAGCCCGTCGATGGTCACGCCGTCGCACTTGATGATAAACGAGCCGTAAACCGCGGCATCGGGCGATATGCCCTTTATTGTAATGGGCTTTGTAATCTCGTAGTACGTATAATCCTCAGGGCCGCCGACCTGACCGCTGATGACGATGATATCACCGGCCCGGGCGCTTGCGATTCCATTTGCAAGCTGCGATGCGTCGCCGGCAGTCTTCATCCAGGTGAGCTTGACGGAGACGCCGCCGTTGGCGTTGGCTATGGCGGCCTGCATGTTCAAATCGTCCGTGACGCCGTTGATGGAAGCCGGCCGTGATTCCACCTTGATGGCAGCCGAACCTGGCGCCGCGCTGCCAAAGCCTGCAACGGCGTTGCCCGTTATCGTCAGAGACGCCTGGGCGCCGACGGGGTAGAACCAGATGCCTTCGTGAGAGGCGTATGTAACGGTGTTGCCTGTCACCGAGAGATTGCCTTCGGTGCCCAGTCCGATGGCGCCGTAAACCGTGTTGCCGCTGACGACGCCCGTCACCTTTGCCGGGCCCGTGCTGGTGCCGATGGACAGCTGCATGGAGCCCGGGGTGGCGTTGACGGCGTTGTCCCGAATGGTGATGTCCGCAGAGTTGATGATATGGATGACGGGCAGTTTGTCATACCCGGCCCCGGCGTTGACCGTCAGGCCTTCGATGGTCACGCCGCTGGTGTTTTGGATGGTGATGGAGCCCTTGATCACGGCCTCAAGGGGCGTCAGGGACACCAGCTTGACAGGCTTTGTGATGGTCAGGTTGCCCACAAACTCTTTGTTGCCCAGCATGATCACATCGCCGTCACCGGCCGACGCGATTGCCGCTGCCAGCTGGCTAAAGGTCTCAGCGTAAGCATCGACCTCTTTGTAGGGGCTTTCGTAGACCTTGCCGTCGACAATGACAACGTTGTCCTTGCAGAGGATGTACCGGGCCAGGTTGTTGAAGTTGATATATTTGCCAAAGGTTTCTTTGTCGATGGCGCTGCCGTTGATCGTGTTCGACCCGTCGAGGATGAGCGTTTGGTTCATCCTGGCGTTGATGATCGTTGTGGAATCGGTGACGTTATTAAAAGCGTTGCCGGTAATCAGCACATCGGCATAAGCGTTTGTGTAGGGACCGGATCCCCAGAAGACATTGCCGACGGCGTAGTAGCCGATATTTTCCCAGGTGTTGCCCCTGACGACGACGCTGCTGTCAGGCAGCTTGCCGTATGCGTTGTCGAAGGCGACCGACGTGTAGTTAAAGGTGTTCCCTTCGACCAGCACCTGATCCTTTACGCCGCTGAAATACAGGCTGCCGCCGTAGGATGTATCCGCGTTTGCGGAGACGGAGTTCGGCCGGAAGGTGCAATTTTTAATGGTAAAGTTCTCGCCGATAACTTCGACGGTTTTGTTTTCCTCGACCTTGGGCTCGAGCGTCAGGCCCTGCAGCGTCACGTTGTCGCCCCAGACGGTGATCAGGTTTTGCGAGGCGTGGGCGCCGTTTGGAGACTCCGTCGTGCTTGTCAGAACCGGGTTGCCGATGCCGAGGATCGTCAGGTTGTCGGCCGTGATCGGGAAGTACCAGCCAGCCTGGCCGTTATAAGACTGCGTACCTCTCGGCAGGTCATACAATCCGCCCTTGATTATCCAGAACTGGCCGTCGGCCTGATTGTCAATCGCCGTTGTCAGGTCGTCAATCGTTTCGATCAGCACATCGGCGACCATTACGGATACCGTGGCGCTCCTGCCGCCGGCGGTGGCCGTAATGACGGCGGTGCCGGCGCCGACGGGGGTGACAACGCCATTAGCTACCGTGGCGACGGTCTCGTCGCTGGAGGACCAGGTGACGGTTTTGTCTGTGGCGTCGTCGGGCGCGACGGTGGCCGTAACGGTTTCAGTCGGGCCGCCGACGACCAGTATGAGTTCGTCCTTGTCAACCGTAATGCCGGTGACATCGACCGGGATTACGGTGACCGCCACCGTGGCGCTCTTGCCGCCGGCGGCGGCCGTAATGGTGGCGGTGCCGACGCCGACGGGGGTGACAACGCCGTTATCTACCGTGGCGACGGTTTCGTCGCTGGAGGACCAGGTGACGGTCTTGTCTGTGGCGTCGTCGGGCGTGACGGTGGCCGTAATGGTTTCCGCCGGGCCGCCGACAACCAGTGTCAGCGTTGTGGGGCTGACGGTAACGCCGGTGACGGCAATATAACGGCTGCCACCGCCGCCTCCGCCGCCGCCACCGCTGGGGGTGGTGTCTTCATCCTTTGCGCCGGCCACGCCGGTCGCGTAAGTGGTCTCCGCCGGCTTGTTGCCGTCGATGGTTACATTGTCGACATTGACTTCCGCTTTTGCAATCGTTCCGTTGTTGGAAACCGAGACCGGCGCTTCTGCGGTAAGGGTGCCGACAGTGGACGCCGTGTCAATTTCAATGCGCGAATTCTCGCCGGTCACTTTGACGGCGGCGATCTGGGCGTCGACAACCTTGACGCTGACGCTTGCATTAATCGATACGCTTTCAAATGTGCCGGTCAGAATGATATCGTCATTGCCGTCATCCACAAAGACCGCTTCAACGGCCGACCCGTCCTGGGCGACGACTCGAATTTGCCCGCTGTCGGTTTTTTCGATGATCAGATTGCTGATTTTGCTGTTGCCGACGATATGTATGGAATTGGCGCCGCCGCCGCGTACGATGGTGTTCCCGGTGACGACAACATTCCGCAGGGTGACATCCCCCGAGCCGACGCCCTCGGCGATGATCAGGTCGCCGGTGATGGTCATGTCGTTCAGGACAACGCCGGAGGTGTTGACGATAGCAATACCGCTGATATCGCCCGTATACTCCTTTGCCTCCGTGAAGAAGCCGGAAACGGCGTTATTCAAAATGGTGACGATCTCAGCGCGCTTTATGGATGACTTGGGGTTAAACATCCCCTGCGAGCCTTGAATATAGCCCTTGGCCGCCATGGCGCTGACATAGCCGGACGCCCAGGAGGAAACGCCGGCGCTGTCTGCAAAACCGGACGGGGCGTTGCTGGGCGCGATGCCGAAAGCGCGGCAGAGCATCACAACGGCTTCCTCGCGGGTAATATTGTCCGCGGGCCGCACCTGCGCGCCGTAGCCGGTGATAATACCGGCGGCATTTGCCTTGAGAATGGCCTCTGTGTAGAAATCCTGACCGAGGTCCGTAAAGCTGTTTTCCGCTGCGGTCTGGTATTTCATGAGCCGGTCGATTATGACCGCCATCTCGCCGCGGGTGATGGGGTCGTCCGGACGGAAACTGCCGCCGGAACCTTTGATAATCCCCAGGCCGCTCCATTTATCAATGGCTTCCTGGGCCCAGTGGCCCTGCGTATCTGTGTACGCAGCCAGCGCCGTGACCGGCAGGAGCGAGAAAACCAGAGACAACGTAATCAGGATGCTCAAGAGCTTGCGTTTCATTAGTATACCCCCCTATTATTTTTTGTACCGCGGCGCAGCCTGCCGCGGCCTCCCAGTGGTGAAAAAAAGGCCGCATGAAATACGTTTGTTACGTATTTAATGCGGCCGGACTACCGTACCTTGAGGCTGCAGAGCACTTAAGGATTAGGCTCCGAGGCTTTGCGTCTCCGCCTTTCGACGGATTTGCCCAAAACAGTATTAAATTGACTTTGTGTGGATATTTATGTCACAAAAGCGCCGCTTTGTCAACATAACAACACATTACAGATTATGAAATAAATGGATTTTACACGTTGTCGTTTAACATAATCCGCTCAATGGAGAATTCTGTAATTCTACGGAGGCGTTTTTGAGAACAGTCTCACTTCTGCGTGAGAATCGAAAACTGGCTATTTTTGGAGTAGTTGCATAATATGGATGCATAAGAGTTGTGAAACCGTACAAAATTTCGGCATTTTTCTACAAAAAAAGAAATGTTGGTTGACATTATGTGTCAAAGTCGTTATCATGGTAGTGGTAAAAATATGACATTGACCGATAAGGGCAAACTTACTGAAAAGTAAGGACGCAAAGCCAAGGGTCTAAAGCAGTGTGTTTTAAACACGCTGCCATGACAGCCGGTTGCCGAAGTCTCATCTGATTATGATATGGGTGAGCTCTGTTCAGGCAGCCGCTGAACAGAGCTTTAAATTTTTACAGCGAAAAAATTAACAGCGAAAGAAAAACCGAAAAGGCAAACTTACTGAAAAGTAAGGACGCAAAGCCAAGGGTCTAACGCAATTGTGTTTTCAGGCACATTGCTATGACAGCCGGTTGCCGTAGTTTTCGACAGGGTCAAAGTCCCCTTGTTTCACTGCGCCGGCCGTCGGACGGAAAGAGGGGACTGGCTCATGAAAAAGCCCATATTAACAAAGCTGCTGGGATTCATATTTACACTAACGATCCTGCTCACGCTGAGCACGCCGCTGGCCGCAGCCGTACAGGACGCGCCGCCTCCGGCAACGGATGAAGCGGCCGCGCAGCAGACCGATGACGCGGCGGTCATTGCCGAATTTAAGGCGGAGATCATCAGACTCGTCAACCTTGAGCGCGCCGAGCACGGCGTCGCCGCCCTTGAGTATATGGAGCCGCTCTGCGGCATAGCGGATATCCGGGCGGAAGAATCGTCCGTTACATTCAGGCATGTGCGGCCGGACGGATCGCGGTGCTTTACCATATTTAAAGAAAACAACCTGTTTTACAGGTTTGCCGGTGAGAACCTGGCATACGGTTATAAAACCGCGGAAGAATTCGTCGCCGCCTGGATGGATTCCGAGAGCCACCGCAGCAATATCCTGGACCCGGACTTTCAGTATATCGGCATCGGCTATTTCGTCAGCGACTCCGGGAAAATCTACTGCTCCCAGCTCTTCTATACGCCAAAAGATGTAATATAAAAGATACGAACCTTACATAAACCGCCTCCCCGCGCAGATATCGCTGTGCGGGGAGGCTCTTTTCTGCCGGCGCGCTTTTTGGGCGCCGTATTTGCTTACAAATCCATCAGCTGGGCGGTGTACATGCGGAAGTAGTCGCCCTTTTTTGCCATCAGCTCGTCATGGGTGCCGTATTCGGTGATGCCGCCGTCGTCTATGTACATGATGCGGTCACAGTTGCGGATGGTGGACAGCCGGTGGGCGATGATAAAGCTGGTGCGGCCGGACAACAGGTGGCGGATGCCCTCCTGGACGTAAAGCTCCGTTTTGGTGTCGATGGAGGAGGTGGCCTCGTCCAGGATCAGGATTTTCGGGTCGGAGATGATGGTCCGGGCAAAGGCTAAAAGCTGCTTTTGACCCTGGCTGAGCCTGCCGCCGCGCTCCTTGATCTCCGTCTCATACCGGTCCGGCATTTTCTCGATGAATTCGTCCGCGTGGACCACGGCGCTGGCCGCCTCAATTTCCGCCTGGGTGGCCTCCAGCCGGCCGTAGCGGATGTTGTCAGCCACCGTGCCGGAAAAGATGAAGCTGTCCTGCAGCATGATGCCCATCTGTTTCCGGAGGGAGTGGAGGGTCACTTTTGAGATATCGTGCCCGTCGATGCGGATCTGGCCGCTCTTCAAATCATAAAAGCGGGAGAGCAGGTTGACGATCGTCGTTTTTCCCGCGCCGGTGGGGCCCACAAGGGCAACGCTCATCCCCGGC
>JAJUHI010000098.1 GCA_029267955.1 Sporobacter termitidis
GGTGAGGGTGATCTTCCCGGTGGTGTCGGTTGTGCCGGCCAGTACGCCGTCAATAAAGATCTCGTTGTTTGTGCAGGGCTTGTTGCCGTTGTCGCCGGAGCCGCGGCTCATGGTCAGCGTCAGCGAGACGCCGGCCTCGAGGGTGGCGTACGGCGTGTTGAAAGCGCCGGTTCGGATGCCGGAGCCGTCTTTCGTGCTGGTGAGGATGATGATCATGCCGTCGGCGGCGGGCTGCATGGGATCGGCGTGTCGGCCGCTGGAGAAATCGGTCCAGATGCCGCCGCCGTAGGTCATATTGGAGCAGTTCTGACCCCACAGTTTGTTGAGGACGTACCCGTACGTGGCGTTCTGCTCATACCCCCAGGCAAAGCCGTCGCCGTAAGCCTCCTGATGGAGTGCGGTGACGGCGTCGGCGATGATGTCGCCCTCGTAGATGGGGATGGGATAATAGATGATTTCCTTGCCCTTGGTGTCCTTGAGGATTTCCTTGTCGATGACGGCGAAGAAGTAAACGGTGCCGATCGGGTCGCCGCCGCTGGGCGTTTTGGAGAAGGGGATTGAGAAGTCCTGGGTGTAGTCGACGCCCATCGCGGCGCCGTTAATGATCGTGGCGGTGACAACCACAATACCGCTGGCGTTGGCGGTAAGCGTGTTGCCCGTCAGCGTCGCGTTGCCGCTCTTGATGCTCCAGACAATTGTCTTGTAGGTAGCCCCGCGCGGCGAGACGGCGCCGGTCAGCGTCAGCGGCGTGCCGACAATGCCGCCGGTGGGAACGCCGGAGATGCCTGTGACGGGGATATGGGCCTTATACATCGGCCCGCCCGCGCCCACCTTGACGACGCAGACCGCGGGCGCGCCGTTGGCGGCGCGGCCGGTGACAATGTAGGTGCCGTCGCTGTCAAACTGGAGCGTGACTTCTCCGTTGCTGTCGGTGACGTTGCTTGTGGCCTCAAAGTCGATGTCGATGTACAGGGAAACGGCGGGGTCGACCTGGTAGGCGCCCGTGGACGGATCGTATGACTTGGTCACCGCCGTGAGCGTCAGGGGCTGGCCGACGCCGACTTCCGCATAGGGGACGTTGAACATGGCCGCCTTCTGGTACGCGCCGGAGTAGCCGTTGACGTGGAGGACGTCGCCGTCCTGGAGGACCGTTGAGGCGTTGGCCGGCTGGTCGGCGTCGTTGATGTAGATGTAGCCGCGGTTTGTCTCCTCGTCCAGGCCCCAGATGCAGTAGATGCTGGTGGCGCCGTCCACCTCGTAAGCCGTCCACGCGCTGCCCCTGCCGTAGGCGTAGGCGTGCAGCTCGGTGAGGATATCGTTGACGGTGTCGCCCTCCCGGAGCACCATGGGGTAACGGGCGATATAGTTGCCGAAGAGGTCGTGCTTAACCTCCCCGTCTATGGAGAGGTTCACATAGACGTATTTCCCGCTGTTGGGGGCGACATTGACCACAGCCACGGGGTCGCCGGCCGAGCTGCTTTTGGATTTGACCTTGACATAATATGTGCCGGGTTGGTCGAAGCTGATGGCAAAGGCGCCCCGCTCGTCGGCGTCAATGCCGGTGTCGGTCATGTTGTCGAGGGAGGTGCCCGCGTAGACGTCGCCCTCGAGACCCACAGGCGAATAGGTGTAGTCGGAATTCAGCTTCATGGTCTTTGCCTGCATGATGACGTGTTTGCCGACGACGGTATCCGTAATGTCGGGCGTGATAATGCTGGTTTGAATCCAGGAATCGTCATAAGCAAGCAGGTAATATACCTCGCCGCCCTTGGCCTCAACGGCGGCGTCCAGATAGCCGTCGTCATTGAACACCAGGGTGTTGTAAACCGGCGTGTGGCCCCAGATTTGGCTGAAGCAGTCAAAGCCGTAATCGCTGAAGATGGTAACGGCGTCTCTGCCGCCGGCATAGGCCAGGTCGTGCAGCCGGAGGACAGCCTCCCTCACCGTCAAGCCGTCCTCCCAGGGGACGGGATACAGGACAATCGGCGTATCCACCTCATAGGCGCTGTAGGCCGGAACGTCTCCCTCATATAACGTGATGTACACGTAATTCGGGTCCAGCGCCGACTGCGCCGCCACCGGCTCGGGCTTTTCCATATATTGCGCCGTGACGGTGAGATTTCGGGTGATGTTGTCAAAATCCTTGTCCCAGCCCAGATAAATATAGCCCTCATACCGTTCGTGGGGCGGCTCAACGGCGCTCTCGCCCCGCTGGACGAACTGGTAATCAATGACCTGATTGGTGTGGCCGTCCTTGAATCTGACGAGGAACTCATTGTCGTCGTCCATTCCGGCGACCTGGGTTATATCGAGGGTCCGGGACGCTTTCGCCAGAGGCTCCCCGTCCATATTGTAATGGGTGAAGGTGACGCGGCTGCCCTCGATTTTGACGATCAGGCCCTTGCCCTGCACAAAGTGGCTGCCGGCGCCGTACTCGCTGTCGCTCATGCAGCCCGCGGCGGTGTATGTAAACTTGATTTCCAGCTCCTCATCGGCGACATTCAGATAATCGCCGGGCTCGCCGATATGGTCATAATTGGGGTCGAACACGGTGTGGTTGTGGCCCCAGACAAAAACCACGTTGGGATGTTCATTCAACACCTCGATGAGCCTTTTGGCACCCACGCTGTGTCTGCCCCCGAAGGAGTGAAGCGGGTAGTGGGCCATGATGAAAATGGGGATATTCGTCGGCGCGCTGTCCAGATAAGCATCCAGGGTGTTGATATCCTCATCGCCGTACCCGTATTTGGAAGAGTCTTGCGCCGCCACCGCGTCATAGGACCCGAAGCAATAGACGATATAGTCGTTGGGGTCTTCGTCGTCGGTGGGGGTTCTGACGCTCTCGCCGATGCGGTCAAATCGCTCACAGGTGGCTCTGGCGTCGGCGTGTTCGGGGTCGTCGCTGTTGATATACAGCCCGAAATTGCCGCCCGCGGAATCAAACCACTCATGGTTGCCCTGGGTGTATACCACCTTGTCCACATAGCCGGAAGCAATATAGCCGTCCATTAAGTCCATGACGGCCTTGACATCCTTCCAGTAATCAAGACCGCTGTCATAGGCGCTGCCCATGTCGCCGCAGTAGCCCATGTAATCCAAGTGGTCCGCGACGCCCTTGCTTTGGATGTTCTGTAGCCAGCCATCCGCGTTGACTTGCTTGTTGTCCGTGTCGTGATGTATATCGGAGATAAACGCCAGGTATGCTGCGCTGCCTTCCGCGGCGGCGTTGATCGGCAACCCGGAGAACACGGAGACGATCAATGCCAGCGCCAGCAGCAATGACAGGGTTTTCTTCAGCCTTCGTTGCATAAACATTCCTTCCTCCCTTTATGATTTTTGACGTGGTTATCAATATTATCATCAGGGCGGGGAAGGGATGAATATTCCGCCGGTACGGTTTTTACAGGCGCTTCCTGTGCCTCGGATACAGTTTTCGACTTCTGTTGTACCATTTACACAGGTTTGTTTGGCGCCGGTTAGACGATTCGGACCATTTTCCGGGAAACCGGGCGCCGTTTTGCCGGCCGCCCGCGCCGGCGTTTTCCGGAGGTCTCAGAACTGTCTTTACAAAATGTCAATTTTGTCGGAACCCCGACAAACTGCGGCGGTTTTGATTGACATTGCAATTGTTGCCGGGCCGATGATATAATTGCTTGCAGATCAACCGAAAGGAAGAGTACATATGGGATCAAAATACACGCACGTTTTCGAACCGATTACGATCAGGGGTATCGATTTTAAAAACCGCATTATTCTGGCGCCCCCGTCTCCCAACGTTGCCAGCCAGGACGGCGCCATGACCCGGGATTTTGTGGACTGGATGCGTCCCTTCGCCAGGGGCGGCACTGCGATCCTGTATGTGGGCAACGCCACCGTCGACAAGCACGAATGCCACGACGAGGAGACCCAGATTGACCTGGGTACCGACAGGTGCGTGCTGACGCTGTCCTGGTACGCGGAAATGGCGGCCCAATACAACTGTCACGCCTCCCTTGAAATCAACCACAACGGCAAGGACACCGCCTTTGAGGACGTGGGCCACCCGCCCTACAGCGCCTCGCCCATCATCACCGCCTCGGAATATGCCCGCGCCAAAAGGCTGGGCCGGGACCCCATCCCCGCCATCGAGATGACCCACGAGAAAATCGCCGAGACGGTGGATAAATTCGCCATGGCGGCCTACCGCATGCAGCAGGCGGGCATGGATATCTGCCTTGTCCACGGCGGACACGGCAACCTGATCAGCCAGTTTATGAGCCCGTTGTACAACAAGCGGCGGGACGAGTACGGCGGTTCCATCGAGAACCGGGCCCGATTTGCCATAGAGGTCTGCGACGCCATCCGCCGGAAGGTGGGCGAGAAGTTCGTCATCGAATTCCGCATCTCCGCCGACGAGATTGCCCCCGAGGGCATGCACTTTGACGAGACGCTGAAGATGATCGAGTACCTGCAGGACCACATCGACATTCTCCATGTGTCCGCCGGACTGCACAGCGACTTTGAGTTTAAGTACTACCGTAACTGGTGCCAGAACTACATGATGCCCCGGGGCTTTAACGTCCACTATGCCGCGGACATCAAAAAAGCCTTCCCGAACCTGCTGGTGACCACCGTTGGCTCCATTACGAGCCTGGATATGGCCGAGGAGATTATCAGCAGCGGCAAGGCCGACTTTGTCGCCATGTGCCGGCCCTTGATGGCCGACCCGGAAATGCCCCGGAAATATGCCCAGAACCGGCCCGAGGACCGGCGGCCCTGCCTGCGGTGCGACGCCTGCACCCGCTTTTTCCCGCCGCGGCCCCTCAACTGCGCCGTCAACCCCTTCCCCGGCGTTTTCAAGGAAATCAAAGACGGTATCGTGCCCAAAGCGCCCGTTAAGAAGAGAGTGGCCGTCGTGGGCGGCGGGCCGGCCGGCCTGTATGCGATGATGGCCCTGTGCGACCGGGGTCACGACGTCACCCTGTACGAGAAGACCGGCCAGCTGGGCGGCAACCTCATCCCGGCGGCCTACCCGCCCTTCAAGATCGACTGCCAGGACTACCTGAAGTGGCTGCTCCGCGAGGTCAAAAAGTATCCGGCGAAGATTCTGCTGAATACCGAAGCCACCAAGGAGCTGCTGGACAAGGAGGCCTATGACGCCCTGATCATCGCCGTGGGCTCCAGGCCTTTAATCCCGTCCAACATTCCCGGCATCACAAAGCCCCACGTCCACTGGGCGCCCGACGCCGAGATGGGCAAGGTCCCCTCGGGCGACAATATTGTCATCGTGGGCGGCGGCGCCGTGGGTCTGGAGGCGGCCATCGACTTTAAGGACATGGGCAAGCAGGTCACCGTCGTTGAAATGCTCGGCGGCGAGAACTACATCAACGCCCTCCGGAAAAGCTCGAAGCGCGCCGGCGACGAGATGCTGATGATCATGGAGAAGAAGGGCATCCCCATTCACCTGAACAACCGGCTGGAAGAGGTCCGGGACGACAGTATTATCTGCAAGGATCTGGTCACGGGCCAGCTGGTGGAATACCCCTGCGACACCGTCCTGCTCTCGCTGGGCATGGTGCCGCTCCGCGACGTGGCGGCGTCCCTGCGCCGCTCGGCGCCGGAAACCGAGGTGTACATCGTGGGCGACGCCCTGAACGTGGGCAACATCTCCACGGCCACCAACGGCGGCTTCCAGGCGGCTCTGGCAATCTGAATACCATACCGATAAAAATCAAAGCAGGCGCCCGGCGGGCGCCTGTTGGTTTTATGCGAAATATCAATATTTTATTGGGTTGCAGTATGTAGGGCGCATAGCACATATCGCTTCTTTTCTGTAGGGTGCGTGCATCCAGCGTCTCGCAAGCGAGCCGCGGACGCACCGCCGCTGGCTCCCGTCCCCTCGTAGGGCCCGCTGACCTCAGCGGGCCGTTAGCAATACATGGATTCCCGCCTTCGCGGGAATGACAAGGGTGCTTACACCTTTCCGCAGCTGCTCTTTTAGCCCCCTCAGCCCCGGCGGGCGGCGTACTGTCTCTGCCGCCGTCTCCGGCGTCGGCGACGGCGGATGATAGCGCGCCGGACGACGAGGAAAACAACCAGCAGGACACAGAGGCCGACAAGGGACAGGACAATGATGAGGATAACCTTTAAAATCGTGCCGACAACGGACTTGGCGGGTTTCTCGCCGCCCTCGTCCGCGGGCAGAAGGGACGCCGTCACCGCAACAGAGGCCAGCTCCGGCGGAAAGGCCGCGGCATCGGGCGTCTGGCAGCTGAGGGTGACGGGGATTGTCACGCTGTCTTTCTCCACGGACGGCGCTTTAACGGTCAGCTGCACATCCGATGCCGTCAGCCCGGCCGGCATGAGAACCCGGACGTCCCCGACGGCGTATGTAGACGGGTCAATCTCCCCTTCGGCGTCATCGGGCAGGATATCCGCCGGTATGGCGCCGATGATGGCGGAAGACGGGATGGTGACGGCGCGGAACTGGTCAAAGCCGTAGTCAAACAGAGAAACCGTATCCGACCATTTATCGGTGGAGTCCGACGATTTCAGCACCACCGCGATAAGGGTTCTATCGCCGCGCCGGGCGGCGGTGACCAGGGTGTGCTGGGCGTCCGCCGTCCAGCCGGCCTTGCTCATCGACAGTCCTTCGTAGGGCAGTTCGCCGTTGACAAACCGGTTGCTGGAATTGAAGATGCGCGTCTCCGACTGCTTGTTCGTTGGCGGTATTTCATACCGGCGGGTGTTGAAAATCTCGGCCAGGCCCGGGACTTTCAGGGCCCGGGCGGTGATCAGCGCCATGTCGTACGCCGTGGTGTAATGGTTGTCGTCCGGCAGGCCGCTGGCATTGGTAAAACGGGTGTTCACAGCGCCCAGATCTTCGGCGGCGGCGTTCATCATCCGGACAAAGCCGTCCAATGAACCGCCGATATGGGAGGCGATGCCGTTGGCCGCGTCGTTTGCCGACGCCACAGCCGCGGCATAGAGCGCCTGCTCCAGAGAAATCTGCTCGTCCACATCCAGGGCGATATTGGACGAACTGCGCTCAATGGAGAAAACATCCTCCCGGGTCATGGTGACCGTATCCGACACGTCGCCATATTCCAGCGCCAGCATGACGGTCATGATTTTTGTGATGCTGGCCGGATACATCCGTTTGTGCATGTCCTTGCTGTACAAGACCTGCCCGGTGTCCGCGTCCATTAAGACGGCGGCTTCGGATTTAATCTCGGGCAGCTTAAATTCGGATGCTCCGTCCGCGCTGGACGCCGTTGCGGGGTAGGAAAATGCGGCTATATTCAGCAACAGAAGAACCGCCAGCGTGAAAACGGCTTTTCTCATCAGCTTTGTCATTTCATGTTACCAATTGTCATCATAATGTTACCAGTTTAGGTCAACACCCCCCGTCTTGTCAATAACGGATTCGCCTGAACGGATTAAAAAGTATAAAGCGTGCAGCACTAACTGCACGCATTATATTTTGTCATTGCAGGATACCCAACTCAAGCTTCCAGGTCAATACCCGCCGGACGGCCTCGTCGAGCACTGTCTCCGGGATTGTCCCGTCCCGGACGGCGGTTATGACGGCGGGTATTTGGGTTTCGTAATCGGGGCAGCAGACCATATCGTTGCCGGCCAGGATGGCCAGGACGGCGGCGCTGCCCTTTTGTGCGTAGTCCCGGACGGCGGCCATATACAAGTCGTCCGTCATGATAACGCCGTCAAAGCCCAGCCGGTCCCGCAGGACACGGTGGACGGCGGGCGACAGGGAGGCGGGGGCCGTGCCGTCGATGCCGGCCGCAACGGTATGGCCCATCATAACCGCGCCGGCCCCGGCGTCGATGCCGGCGATAAACGGCAAAAAGTCGCGGTTTATAAAATCCTCCAGGCTGCGGCCGTCATACGCCATACCGGCGTGGGTGTCATTGCTACCGCCGTAGCCCGGAAAGTGCTTGAGGGTACAGCCGATGCCTTCCCGCTTCATAACGCTGACGACGGTTCTGACGTAGTCGGAAGCCAGCGCCGGGTCGCCGCCGATGGCGCGGGGGTAGATATAGGCCGACGGGTCCTCCGTCATGTCGCAGACCGGGGCCAGATTGAGGTTGATCCCCAGGGATTTTAACAGACGCGCCTTTTCGATTGTGTCGCTTTCAATGCGCGCAAGGCCCCCGTCCCGGTACAGGGCCCGGGGGGATGAGAAGGGCGACGGGCGGAACTGGGGGAACCGGCTGACGCGGGTTACCGCGCCCCCCTCCTCGTCCACGCCGATGAGCAGGGGGATACCGGCGCTGTCCTGATAGCGCTGCAGCGCCGACTGCACCTGCGCCGGCGTTTTATTCTCAAAATCCCGGGCAAAGAGCAGCAGACCGCCCACATGATACCCGGTAATCAGTTCCTCAACGTTTTCCGCCGGGCAGTGGACAAAAAACAGCTGGCCGGCCTTCTCCTCCAGGGTCATGGCCGCCGTCA
>JAJUHI010000099.1 GCA_029267955.1 Sporobacter termitidis
GAGCTCCCGCAATTCTGGAACGTATTGAAGGGGGACATGTCCCTGGTGGGCCCGCGCCCGGAACGGGAGCACTTTATCAACCTCTACATGCAGTCCCTGCCGGAGTATCAGTTCCGGGAGAAGGTGCGCGCCGGCATCACGGGGCTTGCCCACGTGATGGGCAAGTACAACACGACGCCGGAAGAACGGATCAAGCTGGACTTGACCTACATACAAAACTACTCGCTGTTTCTCGATATCAAAATCCTCATTGAAACCATCCGCATCGTGCTGACAAAGGAATATGCCGAGGGCATCGAGCGTACCGACGCTGCTGGCGAAGGCGCCGAAGCCGAGGACCGGATGGAGGAGCGTGTCTGATGCCCCGGGTGCTCATATGCGCGTCAACCGCCGTCCATATCGGAAATTTCCATCGGCCGTACCTTACGTATTTCAAGGAGCAGGGGTATGAGGTCCATCTGGCCGTACCGGAGAGCACCGTTAACGCCGATGTCGATGTCCTGCATGCCGTACCCATCACAAAACGGCTTTTTTCCCTGCGGAACCTGGCCGCCGCACTACAGATACGACGTATTATCCGCTCAAACGGCTTTGACCTTATTATCGTCCATACGACGCTGGCCGCCTTGGTCGTCCGCCTGGGGGCCCTGTTTTCCGGGAAGGCGCGGCCGCCGCTGATTAACACCGTCCACGGCTATTTTTTCTGGAAGGGCTGCGGCCTGGTCAGATACCTGACCTACTACCTCCCCGAAAGGCTCCTGCGCGGCGTCACGGACTGCATTATCATCATGAACGAGGAAGACGCCATAGCCGCGCAAAAGCTCGTCAAAAAGGGCGGCAGCGTGTTTAAGGTGCACGGCATGGGCGTGGACGCCGCCCGGTTTAACCCGGCTACCGATGCGGAAAAGCGCCGGGCCCGGCAGGCGCTGGGCATCGGCGACGACGCTTTCGTCCTGGTGTATCCCGCGGAATTCTCCAGGCGCAAAAACCACATGGAGCTCCTGCACGCTCTGGACCGGATCCGGCGGCATGAGCCCCGGGTGCTGCTGCTCCTGTGCGGGACGGGGGCGCTGGAGGGCGCGGCGCGCCGGGAGACAGAGCGCCTGGAGCTTCAGGAACACGTCCGGTTTTTGGGCTGGTGCAGCCGGATGGAAACAGTGTACAGCGCCTGCGACATGGCCGTCAGCGCCTCCCGGAGCGAGGGCCTGCCGTTTAACATCGTCGAGGCGCAGCTGTGCGCCCTGCCCGTCGTGGCCAGCGGCATCCGGGGGCACACCGATTTGATCGCCCACGGCAGGACGGGCTGGTGCTATCCTCCCGGGGACGCGGACCGCTTGGCGGAGGCGATCCTTCAGGTCATCGCCAGTCCGGATCAGGGCCGGCAGGTCGGCGCTGATGCCCGGCAAAGCGCCCTGCAGTTTTCTCTGGATGTGGCGTTTAAAGAAAACGTCGAGGCCTACCGGCAGGTTTTAAAGACAAAAACAAGCTGAGGGGTAAAAGCACGGGGAACCTTAAGTTGCCGGTGCTTTTTCTTATGTACCCCGGCGCCGCGGGCCAATTGCGGCATCGGCCGCTCCGCGGACTTGAATTTTGTGCAGATTGCAAGTTTACCGTTCCATTTTTACAGACGATATTGTATAATTGACATGATTCTGCATCGAGTAAAGGAAGTGAGGAAGGGACATGGATACGCTGCAGCTGAAGCTCTTTCTGTCGGTGGCCCAGACGCTTAATTTCACCAAGACCGCCAATGAGTTCTACATGACGCAGCCAACGGTGTCAAACTACATCAAATCGCTGGAAAACAGCGTTGGCGTCAAGCTGTTGAAACGGGACAGCCGCAGCGTTTCTTTAACGCCGGAGGGGGAGGCCTTCGTCGAGTACGCCAGCGCCATGCTCACCCTGGAAATGGAGGCGGAAAACCGCCTGCGCAATATCGCCGCCGGCCGGCGCGGTTATCTGCGCATTGCCATGCTCTCCAGTGCGGCGGAGCTTTTCTCCGCGTGCCTCACGGAATTTTCCGGCAAGTATCCCCGCGTGCAGGTGGATGTGGATATCATGGAAGGCGCCGAGATGATGCGGGTAGCCGGCCGGGACGCCCACGACATCTATTTTGCCAACCGGTACATGATGCCGGACAGCGAGAACATTGAATACGCCGTCACCGGGACCCACCAGCTCCACCTGTTCATGCACCGGAGCCTGGCGGACAAGATCGATATGAACGACTGGACAACCCTCAACGGGTATCATTTCGTCTCCGTTCCGGAGACGGACTTTGCCCTGTCCGGGCAGATAAAGAGCATCTGCGCAAGCCGCGGCATCACCCCCGACATCATCAATTACTACAACCGGGCCGATACGGTGCTGCTGGCCGTCAACTCCGGCATCGGGATGGCGATCCTCCCGCCGGCGCTCAAGTACTTTTACAACTTCCCAAACGTGGCCTCCAAGCCCATCGAGGGCGAGGACGCCCTTATCAGCTCCGTCATCGCCTGGAACAAGAGCCGCCAGAACCCCGACGCGAAAAGATTTTTGGAGCTGGATGCCTTAAAACGGATAATACAGAAATGATTTCAATCTGGGGCGGGCTGAGGTCAGCCCGCCCTACTTTTCTACGCTTATTGTTTATCCCCCTCAGGCGCCTTCGGCGCCATGCTCCTAAAGCCTCCGGAACCGGAGACGTTATGGGGGCGCTTGGGACGTGGATTCCCGCCTGCGCGGGAATGACAGCGGATGCTTATGCCTTTTCCTCAGCCGCTCTTTTAACCCTCTAAGACATGCATATGAAATCCTTATCGCATGATAAGGAACACGTTTTTGACAAACCGGATTTCCGTCACTTATAATAAAAAATGTAACATAAACCATAATAAGAGCTGTTGATTATTCGGACATTTTAATGAAAGAGGTTTTGAATATGGCAAAAAAGAGGAAGGTTATCATTACGGTCGCCCAGACGGGCAATTTCCAGGGCAAGGACGCCAACCCCAATCTCCCCGAGCAGCCGGATGAAATCATACAGTCGGCCTATGACTGCTACAACGCAGGCGCCGCCATCGTCCACGTCCACGCCCGTGACAAGGCGGGCAACTCCAGCAACGATCCCAAGATTTTTGCCGAAATCAACACGGGCATCCGCGCCAAATGCCCCCTCGTCATCCAGAACTCCACGGCGCCGGCCACGAGGCCCGGCAGCGAAGCCGACGACGGCGTCCAGCTCCTCTACGACGACTCGATCAAGGACGCGCTGCCCGAGATGTGCTCGCTGGATACATCTCTGATCACCACCGTCTGGGGCGATCTGTCCTTCATTTACAAGTGGGAGCGCCCGTGGCTCATTAAGCAGGCCAGACGCATGATGGAGCTTGGCATCAAGCCCGAGATTGAGGTGTTCAACCCCTCCAGCGTTGAGGACGTTTTCAATACCCTCGTCCCCGCCGGCGTTATCCCCGAGCCCATCTCCCTGACCTTTGTCATGGGTATGAACAAGGTCAGCCAGGGCGCCATCTCCTACAGCCAGCCGAACCTCGATTTCATGATCAGCCTGCTGCCCAAGGACCGCTATGTGAACTGGTCCACCATGGCCATCGGCGCAAACCAGCTGCACGGCGTCACCTACGGCCTCCTCAAGGGCGGCAACGTCCGCGTCGGTATGGAGGACAATATCTACTACGCTTACGGCGAGCTGGCCAAGAGCAACGCCCAGCTGGTGGAGCGCATGGTCCGGATTATCCGCGAGCTGGAAATGGAAGTGGCCATCCCCGACGAGGCCAGAGAAATCCTCAAGCTGAAGCCCTTGAAGTAAAGCCGCTTCACGGCGAGATGGAGGAAGCATGAAACTAGACAGCGTCAAGCATATCGGCATCATCGGCCTGGGCATGATCGGCGACAGCATGGCCGTTTTAACCACCGGCCACGGCTACCGCACCACCTGCGTTGCCCGGCGCGCGGAGATGATCCCCGAATACAAGAAGACCTACGACATGTACTTCAAGCAGATGATCGACAAGGGCCTCATGCCGGAAAACCAGCTGTCCATCTGCGAAAAGTACCTGAAGTACACCACCGACTACAACGAGCTGCACGACTGCGACGTCATCTTTGAGTGCGTCACGGAAAATCTGGAGCTCAAGCACGAGATCTACAGCCGCCTTGAAAAAATCTGCCCCAACGTCCGGGTGGTCTGCTCGGTCAGCTCCTCCTTTGTCCCGGACGTGCTGGCGGAGAAGGCGGACCTGTTCAAAGACCGCATCATCGTGACCCATCCCTTCAACCCGGCCCACATGGTGCCCTTCTTTGAGCTGTGCGGCGGCGCGTCCACGGGCCCGGGCGTTTTGCAGTTTGCCAAGGAGGTGCTGGAGTCGCTGGACAGAAAGCCGGTCATCCTCAAAAAGCCCGCCCCGGGCTTTATCGGAAACCGGCTGCAGTTTGCCCTCTGGCGTGAAGCGCTGAATCTGGTGGAAAGCGGCATCTGCGACCCCCAGGACGTGGATACCTGCCTCAACTACAGCTTCTGCCCCCGGTACACGTCCATCGGCATCTTTGAGCACTTTGACAACGGCGATCTGCGCCTGAACATCACCACCTGCAACACGGTGTTCCCCACGCTGAGCAACATCGACAAGGCCCCGCCGGCCATTACAGACAGGATCGCCCGAGGCGATACCGGCGCCAGAGCCGAGTCCAAAAAAGGCTTTTACGACTGGAACGGCGTGGACATGGATGCGTACAGGGAGCGGGTCAACGCCCCGTACTGGCGCTTTATCAACTGGGATTTGCCTAAGGAATAAAGTGTAGAATACGGCAGAACTTATGGGTTCCCGCCCGGGCGGGAGCGCCATAACAGCTGCGGAATGGAGATTATATGGTATACGATAACAACAACGGCGGCGAATACGGCAGGTATTTTGTGCAGGAGCTCCGGGAGCCCCCCAACATGGTCTCGCCGGAATTTCGCGAAATCTATAACTCTTTTGCCAAGCGCATTTTGTGGATGGACGCCAACGTCTGCCCCGGCGCGTTCCAGATGAACACGGCCTGGTATTTTGCCGTACCGCCCAGAGACCCGATTTTCACCGAGCATGTGCACACCTATGACGAGCTGATCGGTTTTTACGGCAGCAATCCGGACGACCCGTACGATCTGGGCGGCGTCATCGAGTTTTCCATCAACGGCGAAGCGCACCGGCTGACGAAGTCCACGATGATCTGGCTCCCCGCCGGCGCGACCCACAACCCCATGCGCATTCTGGAGGTCAACAGGCCCATCTTCCATTTCTCCATCGTCACCAACCCCACGTACGACGAGAAAGGGACCTACAAATAAACCAGACCACCCGGCTTGCCCAAACGAAAGGCACTGGAAACATTCAGGCACTGGAAACATTCAAGTTTCCAGTGCCTTTTGTGTTTGGACTGGGCTGTTATTTGATTGACAGGAGCGCCCTTTTCACCATGACCTTCGCCAGCTGAATCTTGTATTTCGTGGCGTTGAAGGGTCGGGCGTCCGCGACAGCGGCGGCGCCGGCCTCCTCGGCCAGCTGCTCGGTGATCTCCTTGCCGGCGATGACGGCCTCCGCCTTTTTGGAGCGGTAGGGCGTCGGCGCCACGGCGCCGAGAATGACCCGCGGCACGCCGCCGGTCAGAACCGCGCAGTTGACGACGGGGAAGTCGATGGCTTTGCGCCAGGCCATCTTGATGAAGGCGCTCTTGGAGCCGGCCGGCGGCGCGGGGATCTGGATCTCGGTGACGATTTCGTCCTCCGCCAGCACGGTGTTGCTCCCGATCCGGACATCAAAGTAATCCTCGGCGTCAATGGTCCGCTTGTTGGTGACAATCTTGGCGCTCAAGGCGATGAGGGCCGGGGCGGTGTCCGAGGGCGATACGGCGTAGCAGCCGCAGTTGAGGCAGCGTTTTGCTTCCGCCGCGGCCTCGGCCATGGTGGGGGAGACAGAGTCCTCAACGTCAATGGCCCGCTTGGAGGCGTCCAGCTCCCGGAGCTTTAAGCCTTCCGTCACGCTGATGCCGTCCGGGTCGAGGGTGAGGAAGGCGTTGTCCGCCGGCTTCACCTCGGGGACGAAGGTGCCCAGGTAGCGGTTCATGCCGTTGGCCGCCTTCCGGCCTGAGGCAATCGCGGCGATGGCAAGACCCGGCTTGACGGCGTCGCCGGCGCCGAAGATGCCCTTGCGGGAGGTCATCAGGGTCTCCGCGTCCACGTCCAGGAGGCCGCGGCGGGTGAGCTGGACCTGATACTTCTCATTGAAGTAGGACAGGTCCACGGCCTGGCCGGTGGCCAGCATGACGTGCTCGGCGTTGACGATGGTCTTCTCGCATTCGTCGTACTGGGGATTGAAGGCGCCCGTTTCATCCCAGGGGGAGGTGCAGCGCTTGAGCTCGATGCCCTTGACAACGCCATTCTCCTCGATAACCTTGGACAGACCCCAGCCGGGCATGATGATAACGCCTTCCTCTTCGGCCCGGGCGATTTCTTCCTCGCTGGCGGGCATGCGGCCTCTGGGCTCCAGGCAGGCCAGGGTGACCTTCTTGGCCCCGAGGCGCTTGGCGGACATGGCCACGTCCATGGCCACGTTGCCGCCGCCCATGACGAAGACCTCCTGGCCGATTTTGCCGTTCATCCAGTTTTTGATTTCCACGAGGAAGTCCAGGCCGAACACGGTCAGCTCCTCGCCGGAGATGCCCAGGATGGGGCGCTTCCAGGTGCCGGTGGCATACAGCACGCTGTCATAGCTGCGCTCCAGCTCTTCCGGCATCACATCGGCGCCGATCTTCTTGCCGAGCTTGAACTCAACGCCCATCTTCTTGAAGATGTCGATAACCTTCCGGACGAGGTCCTTCGGCAGCCGGTACGCAGGGATGGCGTACATGAGCATGCCGCCGGCTTCCTCCTTGGCGTCGTAGACCGTCACCTTGTTGCCGGCCTTGCGCAGGAAGTAGGCGGCCGTCAGGCCAGCGGGGCCGGAGCCGACGATGGCGACTGATTTGCCGGTCTCCGTCGCCGGGGGCGCGTAGTATTTGTCCGCATGCTCCAGGATGTAGTCGCCCAGGGCGCGCTCGATGCAGTTGATGGAGACGTTCTTGTCGGTCTGGTTGCGGTTGCAGCCCTGCTGACAGGGGTGGGCGCAGACGCGGCCCGTGATCATCGGCAGGGGGTGCAGCTTTAAGAAGGTCTGCGCCGCGGCGTCCCAGTCGCCCTTTCTGATCTGCTCAAAATAGGTGGGGATATCGGTGCCGGCGGGGCATTCCTTTGTGCAGGGGGACGGCGAGAGCCGTCTGCCGCCCATCATGGAGTGGTAGCGGTTGTCGCCCAGAATGGCAAAGCACTCCTGGCCGCCCTTGCGGATGCAGGGGAAGCGGTTTTCCGGCTTGCGGAAATACCAGCAGCGGGGCAGCTGGGTGATGTTGCCGCCGATGGTGCCCATGTTGCGGAGGTTCGGGGTGGCAACGGCCCGGGCGGCCTGGGCCAGAGCGGTATATTTTTCCTTTACCGTCGGGTTTTCAGCGATATCGGCAAGCTTTGTCAGCGCGCCGATTTTGAGCATGCCGCCCTCTTCCTTGATGTACTCAAGACCGGGTATCGATTTCAGGTTTACCACGCAGGAGGGGTACTCCGGCAGTATATTGTCCTTGAGGGTGCCCAGCAGATCCGTGCCGCCGGCGTTTACCTTGGCCCTGCCGCTGCCGAGGATGTTTGAAGCCTCTTCAACGGACACGGCGTTAATGTGATTAAAAGGTTTCATTCTTTACACCTATGCCTTTCCCAGCGCTTTTAAGACCTTGTCGGGCGTTGCAGGCGGATCCACCCAGACACCGATGGCATTATGTATGGCAATGATCAGCATATGGGTGTTGGCCAGGGAGTGGCTGATACCGCTGGCGCCGTAAGCGGCGTTGCCCGAACGGGTTTCAAGGAACTGCCGGTCGACCTTCGGCACGTCCATCATACCCGGTTTTCTGTAATCAATCATGTTGTTGTTGAGCTTGACGCCGGTTCTCTCGTCGTAGACGTATTCCTCCAGCAGCTGGCAGCCCTGGCTGAAGAACATGACCTGGTCGATCTGGCTCTCCAGCGAGGTCAGGCGCATGATTTTGCCCGGGTCGGCGACGACGGCCAGCTTCAGGATTTCAACCTCGCCGGTCTCCGTGTCCACCGCCACCTCGCAGTAGGCGGTGTTCATGGTGTCGAGCATCTTACCCATGCCGAGGCTCCAGATGGCCGCGGGCGGCCTGCCGGAGTAGGTGGCGACGATGTGCTTGCTGGTGGCCTGCTTTAAGGGCACGCCAACGCTCGGGTCGGACTTGAGGCACACCATGCCGTTTATTATGTCCAGCTCTTCCGGCTTGTGGCCTTTGAGGGGGCTGGGC
>JAJUHI010000100.1 GCA_029267955.1 Sporobacter termitidis
GAGCTGGACCTGACCCCCGGCTGGCCGCGCCTGACGATGGCGGAGGCCGTCAAGCAGCATACGGGCGTGGATTTCATGTCTTTTGACACGACGGAAGAGGCCGTCCGGGCCGCCGCGTCCATCGGCGTCAAGATGCCCGACGGCAAAGAGCCCTCCTGGGGCGATCTGCTGTACGAATGCTTTGATCAGAAGGTGGAGGAAAAGCTCATCCAGCCGGTGTTCATCATCGACCACCCGGTGGAGGTCTCGCCGCTTGCCAAGCGCAAGCCGTCCGATCCGCGCCTCACCGAGCGCTTTGAGCTGTTTATCTGCCGCAACGAGATGGGCAACGCCTTTTCCGAGCTCAACGACCCCATCGACCAGAAACAGCGGTTTCTGCGCCAGGTGGCGCTGCGGAACGCCGGCGACCAGGAGGCCGGGATGATGGATGAGGATTACATCAACGCGCTGGAATATGGCATGCCGCCCACCGGCGGGCTCGGTATCGGCATCGACCGGTGCGTGATGATGCTGACGAATAATTCCTCCATCCGGGACGTGCTGCTGTTCCCGACCATGAAACCAATTGAAGACTGACGACAATAAAGCTGCGGCATGAAGTTTTCTTTGTGCCACAGCTTTGTCATTATAAGGGTGCTTATTAATGAACGAGATTACAAGCAGAAAAAACCCGCTCGTCTCCCACATGAAAAAGCTCGGCGCGGACAGCGCCTACCGGCGGGAGCGGGGCGAATTCCTCTGCGACGGGGAAAAGCTATACCATGAGGCGCTTAGTTTCGGGGCGGAAATCACCGCCGTGCTGTACAGCGGCAGTGCGCCTGCCGGCAGCCTGTCCGGCGCGCTGCTGTATAGGGTGGACAAATCGCTGCTGGACGCCGTCTCGCCCCTGAAAACGCCCCAGAATATCGTCTTTTCCTGCCGCATCCCGAAGCCGGCGGCGCGGAACGACCGGCAGGGCCTGACCGTCATATTGGAGGGCCTGCAGGACCCCGGCAATGTGGGGACGATTATCCGCACCGCGGCGGCTTTCGGCGTCCGTCAGGTGCTGCTGGCCGGCGGTTGCGCCGACCCGTATAACCCAAAAACCATCCGGGCCACCATGGGCGCTATTTTCCGCCAGCCCGTCGCGGAGACCGACCTGGGCGGCATTAAGGCGCTCAAAGAGCAGGGGCTCCGGCTTTACGGCGCGGCCCTCGGCCCCGGCAGCCGGGACATTCGGGAGTTTTCGCTCGGCGACGCCGCCGTCGCTATCGGCAGCGAGGGGCGGGGGCTGTCGGAGGAGCTGCTGGCGCTCTGCGACGGGAGAATCATCATTCCCATGACCCCCGACAGCGAATCCCTCAACGCCGCCGTCGCCGCCGCCATTGTCATGTGGGAAGCGGCGAAGGAGCGGCTGTGAGGGAGCGGCGGGCGGCCACGCAGGGCCGTCTACGAGGTTGATTGTCGCGAGCACGGCAAGGGCAGAGCCCTTGCCCTACAAACCCGTTACATTCCCGTTGCTCCCGCTGTCCCTGTCATTCACGCAATTTACTGTCATTCCCGCGCAGGCGGGAATCCACGGGTGTCAACGCGCAACAAGTATACAATCCTCAGTCACCCTACGGGTGACATGCTCCCAAAGCCTCGTGGGCGAGGCTTTAAAAAAGGAGCCTTGGTTTAAAGCATCCATTAGCTCACCATCCATAAGCTTGCATCTTACATAGAAAGAGAGAGATGTACAGATGGCATCGCTGAAGTATTGGGTGTGGCTGGCGTCGCTACCCGGCGTCGGCGCGCTGACGGCCAACCGCTTGCTGGACCGGTTCGGCTCGCCCGAGCAGGTCTTTTTCGCGGACGACGAGGATTACCGCCTGCTGCCGGAGCTGTCAAAGGCCGAGCTTCGGGCGCTGGGCGACAAGAGCATGTACCGGGCGGCCAAGATTCTGGAGGACTGCACCGAGCTGGGCTATCATATCATGACGCGCAACGACGGCGATTACCCGTCCCGGCTGCGCAACATCCCCGACCCGCCGCTGGTCTTGTACGTCCGGGGGCGGCTGCCCGTCATTGACGAGGAGGCGGCGGTGGCCGTCGTCGGCACCCGCAGCTGCACGCCTTACGGCATCAAGGCGGCCGAGCGGATAAGCTACGAGCTGTCCCGCCACGGCTGTTTGGTGGTGTCGGGCCTGGCGCGGGGGATTGACACCGCCGCCGCCAAGGGGGCGCTGCGGGCCGGCGGCCGCGTGGTGGGCGTTTTGGGGACGGGCCTCGATATTGTTTACCCGCCGGAAAACAAACAGCTGTTTGAGGATGTGGCGGCCACCGGCGCCATCCTCAGCGAGTACCCGCCCACGTCGCCGGCAGCCCCAGAGCATTTCCCCCGGCGCAACCGGATCATGAGCGGGCTTTCCGTCGGCGTTGCGGTGATTGAGGCGCCGCTGCGCAGCGGCGCGCTGATCACGGCCGCCTATGCCTTGGAGCAGGGGCGCGATGTGTTTGCCCTGCCCGGGAACGTGGATTCGCCCGCATCCGAGGGCACCAACCAGCTGTTGCGGGAGGGCGCCGTCCCTGTCACCTCGGGCCGCGACATTGCCGAGGAATACCGCCGGCTTTTCCCGGATAAAATCCAGACAGAACGGAAAATGGTGCCTTTAGACCCGGCTCAGGCGGAGAAGCTCGTGGAGAGCGTTGCCTCTCAAAAGCGCGGTAAACCGACAAAAAAAGAGATTGACAATGAAAAAATCGTGGAATATATTGACTTAGTACAACTGAAGGAACAGCTTAGCGAGGATGAATTCAGGATTTTAACAACGATCGGGCCGAAAACGCTGCATATCGACGAGATCATTTCGCAAAGCGGACTCGCCGCCGCCGCCGTGCTCCCGGCCGTCACCCTGCTGGAGCTGGGCGGATATATTGAGCAGCTGACGGGCAAGTATTTCAGGCTTGTCTACGAGCGGCAGACATAACGAAACGACGGTATCCGGCTGGCGCCTTAAACGGGTTACGGCCGGAATATGATGAAATGAGGACTAGTACGAATGGCAAAAGCAAAAACCAACCTTGTCATTGTCGAATCCCCGGCAAAGGCGAAAACCATCGGTAAATACCTGGGCAGCGATTTTAAGGTGACCGCGTCCATGGGGCATCTGCGGGACCTGCCGAAGAGCACCCTGGGTGTTGATATTGAAAACGGCTTTATCCCCGACTATCAGCCGGTGAAGGGCCGCGAAGACACCATCAGCGAGCTGAAGACGGCTGCAAAAAACAGCGCCCGCGTCTATCTGGCCACCGACCCCGACCGGGAGGGCGAGGCCATCTCCTGGCATCTCAAGGAGCTGCTCGGCCTTAATGATGAGCAGGCGCTTCGCGTCACGTTCAACGAAATCACCAAGAAGGTGGTGCAGGACAGCATCGCCCACCCCCGCTCCATTGACCAGAATCTTGTGGACGCCCAGCAGGCCAGGCGGATACTCGACAGAATCGTCGGCTATAAGCTCAGCCCATTGCTGTGGCGTAAAATAAAACGGGGCCTCTCGGCGGGGCGCGTCCAGTCCGTGGCAACGCGCATGGTAACCGACCGGGAGGAGGAGATCCGCAGCTTTGTCCCGGAGGAATACTGGCTGCTGGAAGCCCTGGTGTCCAGGACCGTCAAGCCCGGCGCGTTCAAGGCGTCTTTTTACGGCACGGAAAACAAGAAGATGGAGCTTAAAAGCGCCGATGAGGTGAAAACCGTCGTCGACGCCGTGTCCGGCGCGCCCTTTACGGTGTCGCAGATCAAGCGGGCCGAGAAAAAGAGATCGCCCTCGCCGCCCTTTATCACCTCCACGCTCCAGCAGGAGGCTTCCCGCAAGCTGGGCATGACGCCGCGGCGGACCATGTCCATCGCCCAGCAGCTGTACGAGGGCGTCGACATCGAGGGCGAAGGCACCATCGGTTTGATCACCTACATGCGTACCGACTCGCTGCGCATATCCGAGGAGGCGCTGGCCGACGCGAAATCGTTTATCGTGGAGCGCTACGGGGAGCAGTATTACCCCGGCAGCCCCACCCGGTACAAGACGAAAAACGCGGCGCAGGACGCCCATGAGGCCATCCGGCCCTCGAGCGTCCGCATCACGCCGGAGCAGATCAAGAGCAGCGTCACAAGCGACCAGTACAAGCTCTACAAGCTGATCTGGAGCCGTTTCATCGCCTGCCAGATGACAAGCGCCGTCTATGACAGCGTCACCGTGGATATCCAGTCCGCCGGCTATATTTTCAGGGCCGTCAACACGGTCGTCAAGTTCGCCGGCTTTACGGCGGTCTATGAGGAAGGCCGCGACGACGAAAAGGAAGAAAACGAATCGCCCCTGCCCGATCTGGAAGAGGGCGAGGCTTTAAAGCTTGACCGGATCAACCAGGAGCAGAAGTTTACCCAGCCGCCCTCCCGGTATACGGAGGCCACGCTCATCAAGGCCATGGAGGAAACCGGCGTGGGCCGGCCGAGCACCTACGCGCCGACGATTTCCACGATCTTGGACCGGGAGTATGTGGTCAAGGAGGGGCGTTATCTGCGCCCGACGGCGCTGGGCGAGGTTGTGACGAGCCTGATGAAGGAACGGTTTTCCGATATCGTGGATATGAACTTTACCGCCCGGATGGAAGAGGCGCTGGACAGCGTGGAAAAGGGGGAGAAAAGCTGGCGGAGCCTGCTCTCCGATTTCTACGGCGGCTTTGCGAAAACGCTGGAGGCGGCGGAAGCCGCCCTGGAGGGCGAGCGGATCAAAATACCCGACGAGGTTTCGGAGGAGGTTTGCGACCGCTGCGGACGCCAGATGGTTATCAAGGCCGGGCGCTTCGGGCGTTTTCTCGCGTGTCCCGGCTATCCGGAGTGCACCTTTACAAAGCCGCTGGTGGTTGAAATGCCCGGCCGGTGCCCCAAATGCCAAAGCCGGATACTCAAGCGTACATCAAAAAACGGTTACACATATTATGCCTGTGAGAACCTCAAGGAATGCGGCTTTATGACCTGGGATGTCCCCACCAAGGACAACTGCCCGGAGTGCGGCCAAACGCTGTTTAAAAAGTCGGGCCGGGGCTTTAAAAAGCCGTACTGTATCAATGAAGCGTGCCCGAACTTTTTGCCCGAAGACAAACGGGGCTACAAAAAGAAGCCCAAGGAGGAAGCCGGCGACGGTCCGCTTGAGGAAGCCGGCGATAACGACGCCAAGAAGGAATCAAAAGCTAAGAAAGCGGCGGGCGCGCTGAAGAAGACAAGCAAAGCTGCCGCCAGCGATACAAAAAAGACCGCCAGGAAGCCGGCGGGCAAGCGCGCGGCCAAGGCAGCCGCCGGGCAGGCGTCCACATGAGCGGCCCCATGACGGTGACGGTTGTCGGCGCGGGCCTTGCCGGGTGCGAAGCGGCGTGGCAGCTGGCCCAGCGCGGCATTGACGTGACGCTGGTGGAGATGAAGCCGGATAAGCGGACGTCGGCCCATGTCTCCGACAGCTTTTGCGAGCTGGTGTGCTCCAACTCCCTGCGCAGCGACGAGCTGACGAATGCCGTGGGCCTCTTAAAAGAAGAGATGCGTCGTTTGGGGAGCCTCGTCATGCGCTGCGCGGACGAAACCCGCGTCCCTGCCGGCGGCGCGCTGGCCGTTGACCGGACCGGCTTTGCCGAGCTGGTGACGGCGCATATTAAGGCCCATCCCCGCATTGCCGTTGTCAGCCGGGAGCAGACCGCCATACCGGAAGGGCGTGCCATTATCGCCACGGGGCCGCTGACCTCCGACGCGCTGGCCGGCGCCATCGGCGGACTGATCGGCGACAGGTTCTTAAGCTTTTTTGACGCGGCCGCGCCCATTGTCACGGCTGAGAGTATTGACATGACGAGCGCCTTCACAGCCTCGCGCTACGACAAGGGGACCGCCGACTATATCAACTGCCCCATGAGCGAATCGGAATACAAAGCCTTCCGGGAGGCGCTGGTGACGGCGGAGGAGGCCGTTCTGCACGGCTTTGAGGATAAAAACGTCTTCGAGGGCTGCATGCCCATCGAGGTCATGGCGCGCCGGGGGGAGGACACCATGCGCTACGGGCCCCTCAAACCGGTGGGCCTCCGGGACCCGAAGACGGGGAAGGAGCCCTACGCCGTTGTCCAACTGCGCCGGGACAACGCGGCGGGGACATTATATAACCTTGTTGGTTTTCAGACCCATCTCAAGTTCCCGGAGCAAAAGCGCGTGTTTTCCATGATCCCGGCGCTGCGGAACGCGGAATTTGTCCGCTACGGCGTCATGCACCGGAACACCTATCTGGATTCTCCGGCGCTACTGGACCGGTATTACCGGCTGCGCCGGCTGCCGCGGATCGGCTTTGCCGGACAGATCACCGGCGTTGAAGGCTATGTGGAGTCGGCCGCCAGCGGCCTGCTGGCGGGTATCGAGACCGCCCGGGAGCTGTTGGGACAGCCACCGGCGGACTTCCCGGCGGAGACGGCCATCGGGGCGCTGGCCCTGTACGTCAGCGGCGGCTCGGTGGGGCCGTTCCAGCCCATGAACGTCAACTTTGGCATCATTGCGCCTCTTGACCATAAGGTCCGGGGTAAGAGAAATAAAAATCTGGCCATTTCCGAGCGGTCGCTGCAAATCATCGGCGACATGATCGGGAAAAATGTGGGGGTATCCAGTTGAAGGTTATCATTGACGCCATGGGCGGCGACAACGCGCCCGACGAGATTGTCAAAGGAGCGGTGGACGCCTGCGAGCAATTGGGTGTCGACATCATTCTGACCGGACAGGGCGAGGCCATACTCCGGACCCTCGACAGGATGGGGCGCAAGGAGCTGCCCCGGGGCATGGAGATCGCCAACGCCACCGAGGTCATTGCCATGGACGAGGACCCCGTTGCCGCAATCCGGGATAAGAAGGACTCATCGCTGTCCGTCGGTCTCGCGCTCCTGCGGGACGGCCACGGGGACGCCCTGGTGTCCGCCGGGAGCACGGGCGCGCTGCTGTCCGGCGCGACGCTGATCGTCAAGAGAATCCGGGGTATCCGCCGCGCTGCGCTGGCGCCCGTCCTGCCCGTCACGGAGAAGGGCGTTTTGCTCATCGACTGCGGGGCCAATGCCGAATGCACGCCGGAGTATCTCCTGCAGTTTGCCTATATGGGGTCCTTTTACGCCGAGCGGGTCCTGAAGATCGACAAGCCGAGGGTAGGGCTTTTAAATATCGGCACGGAGCGCATCAAGGGCACCGACCTGCAGCTTGCCGCCTATGAGCTGCTGGAGGCGGCCGCCCGGGACGGCTCCATCAACTTTATCGGCAACGTTGAGTCGAAAGGCGTCATGCTGGGCGAATGCGATGTGGCCGTGGCCGACGGCTACACGGGCAACATCCTGCTCAAGGCAATTGAGGGCACGGCGCTGTTTTTGATGCGCGAGCTGAAAAGCGTCTTTATGGCCAACGCCGTCACAAAGCTGGGGGCGCTGATGGTAAAGAAGCGCCTGAAGGACCTGAGAGAACGCATGAACGCCGACAAGGTTGGCGGAACGGCCCTTCTGGGCATTTCAAAGCCGGTCATCAAGGCCCACGGCTCGTCCAACGCCGCCGCGATCAAAAGCGCCGTTGTGCAGGCCATGCGGTCGGTGGAGGCCGCCGTCGCGTCGGACATCCAGAGCAACATCGAACGCATGAAAATACCTGATTCGGCGGATAAAAATAAATAAAAATGCACATGTAAAAACTGTTGACAAATGGTAATTGACGCTTTAATATTTCACTAGCAAGTGAGCCGAACGCTTTCGCCGGCGCCGGCTTGCCGGTCTAATGAATAAGCATGTGAGCAAAAATGGGGTGATATAGGTGATATTTGACAGGCTGCGCGCTCTTATCGCCGAGCAGTTTTCAGTCAGCGAGGATTCCATTGACATGGACACGTCATTTACTGATGATCTTGGAGCCGATTCCCTTGATGTCGTGGAGCTGACGATGGCCATCGAGGAGGAATTTGATATTCCTGAGACGGATGAAGAGATACTGTATAAGCTCGTGACCGTCGGTGATGTCTTTAGATACATCTCCAGCAAAATCGACTGACACGGTTATAGATAACGAGGGCGGGTGATCACCCGCCCTTTTCATTAACAGAGGAGATGGCTTATGGACACAAAAGCGCTGGAAAACAGCATTGGCTACACGTTCAAGGACAAGTCGCTACTCCAAACGGCGCTGACGCACAGCTCGTATGCCAACGAAAACAGGAAAAGCAAGCTGGAGAGCAACGAGCGCCTGGAGTTTCTGGGCGATTCCGTGCTCGGCTTTATCGTCGCCTCGCATCTGTTTAAAAACGAACCGGGCATGCCCGAGGGACAGATGACGCGGACCCGCGCGGAGCTGGTTTGCGAGCGGACCTTGGAAA
>JAJUHI010000101.1 GCA_029267955.1 Sporobacter termitidis
CAGCTCGGCCGTCGGCATATCGGCGGCCACGCCGCCGGCGGAGAAGAGCGCCTGCGCCGTGCTCTGGGCCTTTTCGGCCTCCTCCTTGCTGTGGACAAGGGCAGTCAGCTCATAGGCCAGGATCTCCTTGGCCCGGTTGAGCTGCGCGCCCTCCCAGCTTTCCATAGCCGCAATCTCCTCCAAGGGCAGGAAAGTGAGCATCTTCAGGCATTTGATCACGTCGGCGTCGTTGACGTTGCGCCAGTACTGGTAAAAGTCGTAGGGGCTTGTCTTGTCCGGGTCGAGCCAGACGGCGCCGGCGGCGGTTTTGCCCATCTTTTTACCCTCGGAGTTGAGCAGCAGCGGAATGGTCATGGCGTGGGCGTCCTTGCCGAGCTTTCTGCGGATGAGCTCGGTGCCGCCGAGCATGTTGGACCACTGGTCGTCGCCGCCGAACTGCATGTTGCAGCCGTATTTGAGAAACAGCTCATAAAAGTCGTAGCTCTGCATGATCATATAGTTGAATTCCAGGAAGGACAGGCCCTTCTCCATGCGCTGCCTGTAGCATTCGGCCCGGAGCATCGTGTTCACGGAGAAGTGGGGCCCCACCTCCCGCAGGAACTGAATATAGTTGAGGTCCATGAGCCAGTCGGCGTTGTTGACCATGAGGGCCTTGCCGTCTGAAAAGTCAATGAATTTGCTCATCTGCTTCTTGAAGCACTCGCTGTTGTGGCGGATGGTCTCCGGCGTGCTCATCTGGCGCATGTCCGTCCGCCCGGAGGGGTCCCCGATCATGGCGGTGCCGCCGCCGATGAGGGCAATCGGCTTGTTGCCGGCCATCTGCAGGCGCTTCATCAGGCACAACGCCATAAAGTGGCCCACGTGCAGCGAATCGGCCGTGGGGTCAAAGCCGATGTAGAAGGTGGCCTGGCCGTTGTCCACCAGCTTGCGGATCTCCTCCTCGTTGGTGGTCTGGGCGATCAGCCCCCGGGCCACCAGCTCGTCAAAAATTTTCATCTATTATTCTCTCCTTTGAGTGTTATTCTTGATTACTTTTATTTGCCTCCCTCAGTGAGGGAAGAGGGAGTTAATTTTATAAAACAAAAACCCCCGCCCAAACGCAGCGTTTGGACAGAGGGCGAATAAACCGCGGTACCACCTCTATTTTCCGCGGCCTCGCGGCGCGCGGACTTACGACGTTCAAGCCTTAATTTAGTCAGCTTAAACCTCCGTGCTGTAACGCGCACCCGCGGGCGGCCATTGCCTGCCGCCGGCTCCGGAACCGTATTCAAAGCACCCGCCCCGCGCCTTTCACCAGCCGGCAGCTCTCTGGATGGGCCTAAATGCTCCTACTTGCTTTCCTTCATCGCCATTGATTATTGGTTGTGATAATAGCACAGGCGCCCTTTGTTGTCAATCACGGTTTTTTACGCCCGGCCGCCAATGGTATTGTGCCCGAAACAAGGCCTGTGCTATAATTATCGTAATTGCTTCATTTTAGGAGATTTTATGAAACAGCGCATCATGGACGACATCTGCCTGAAGCTGTCCGAGCTTCAGATGCCATACACGATAGACGATTCCTACATCCACGTGAAAACGGAGTTTTACGACGTCGGCGCCAACGCGGACCTGCTCCGCGTCCTCTACGAGCTGACGGTATTTGTGGACGCCGAGAACCAGGCCGTCCAGCTGTACGTGCGGTCGTTTGATGAAAGCCTCATGCCCGGCGGCGGCGCTCCCGTCAACCGGCCCGTATCCATGTTCCGGAAGGTCAAGCGCGTCCGGCTGGACGCGGAGGGCCAGAACGCCGTGGAGACGGTGGACCTCGGCGCCATACCCAACTCGGTGAAAAACACGGCCTTTCAGTACGGCTGGAAGTTTGCCACGACCTTCAACCTCAACAGGCCGCCCCGCAAAGAACCGCCGGCCAAGCCGGAGCCCGAGCCCGACCTGGCGTTTTCCGCAGCGGAGGAAGCCGAGACTCCCATCGAGCCGGCGCCCGAGACAGCGGCAGCGGCGGACAAGCCCCGCGCATCCTTTTTCCGGCGGCTTTTCGGCAAAAAAGGCTACAAGCCCCGCCACTGAGAACGGAGCATTCGCGTGATCGACGGCGTAATTTTTGACATGGACGGCGTGCTCCTCGACTCGGAGCGCCTGTACGTGGACGCTTGGCATCAGGCCTTGGAGCAGATGAATCTGCCCGGCGCCGAAGCCTGCGTCAAGGCCTGCATCGGCCTCAACTGGCGCGACACCGCGCGCGTTCTCAAGAACACGTACGGGGCAGACTTCCCTACCGACAGCTTCAGAAGCGATATCAAAGCCCGGTTTGACGCGATGACGGTAAAGGACGGGCTGCCCGTCAAGCCCGGCGCCGCCGAGCTTCTCCAGTGGCTGAAGGGCGCGGGCGTCCCCGTGGGCCTTGCCACCTCCACCGGCATGGACAGCGCCCGGCGGCAGCTGTCGGAGGCGGGGCTCTTTAAGTATTTCGATGAAATCGTCACCGGCGATATGGTGACAAAGGGCAAGCCCGACCCGGAAATATACCGGACGGCCTGCCAAAAGCTCGGCATCAATCCTGCTGCCGGCTTTGCCATCGAAGACTCCCCCAACGGCATCCGTTCAGCCAGCGGCGCGGGGCTCCGGGTCATCATGGTGCCGGATCTCATCGAGCCGACGCCGGATATCCGTCCGCTGGCGTTTAAAATCGTCGATTCGCTCCTGGATGTCAAAGCGTATTTTAAAGAAATAATAAATTGAATTTCTATTCAATCAAAATGCAGCTCGTCGTATATACAGACGTCGCGATATCCGATCTTCCGGTAGATGCCGTTGGAGATCGGATTTTCTGCATCCGCAAACAGGGCGCAGAATGTCCTATGCCTGTCAAGCCCAGTTTTGAGATTTTTTTAGCAAGCTGTTGACATTTGACGGCCATGTGCTTATAATACGCTATAACTTCTAATTTTTGGAGCTCATGATGAGAAAGCTTTTTACCCAAAAACCGATGGTATACGGTATTATGCGGCCGCGCCAGTAGCGTTTTTTGCAGCTGGTGCGGGCGCTAAATGGCGTTGCATCGGCTGGGGGATTGATATAACCAAACTCCGGGACGATGTGCATCCCGGAGTTTTTTATTATCAGGCAGCCGGAAAGGATGTTTAAAGCCATGACAGCCATCGAAACAAAGAACTTGACAAAGACGTACCGCACCCGCGTCAAGGCGGAAGGTTTGGCCGCCAGCTTCCGCTCCCTCTTCAAGCCGGTATGGCGGGAGGTCGGCGCGGTAAACGGCATCTCCCTGACGGTGGAGCAGGGGGAGATGGTGGCCTTTATCGGGCCCAACGGCGCCGGGAAATCCACCTTTATCAAGATGCTGTGCGGCATTTTGTATCCCACGGGCGGGTCGCTTTCGGTACTGGGGCTGTCGCCGGTGAAGGAGCGCCGGAAACTGGCCATGCGCATCGGCACGGTCTTCGGGCAGAAGTCCCAGCTGTGGCTGCACCTGCCCGCCGTGGACAGCTTTACCCTGCTGGGCGCCATTTATGAAATCGACGACCGGGAGCGCCGGCGGCGGGTCGCGGAGTTATCCGAGCTGTTTGAACTGGGCGACTTTTTACATACCCCGGTCAGAAAGCTGTCCCTGGGCCAGCGCATCCGCTGCGAGGTGGCCGCCTCCCTGCTGCACGACCCGGAGCTGCTGTTTTTAGACGAGCCCACCATCGGTTTGGACGTGGTGGTCAAGCAGGCTCTGCGGGAATTGATTATCCGGCGCAACCGGGAAAGGGGCACCACCGTGTTCCTCACCAGCCACGACCCCGCCGATATCGAGCAGCTGTGCAAACGGGCGGTGGTCATCGACCGGGGCGATGTTGTGCTGGATTCGCCGGTAGAGCGGCTCAAAAGCGACTATCTGGGCAAAAAGCTCGTCGAGGTCAAGTTCGCATCGCCCCAGACCGTGCCCGAGATGGCGGGCGTCACGGTCCTGACGAAAGAGGGCGGGCTGACGGCTGCCCTGACGGTGGACACCGCCCGGCGGCCCATCGGGGAGGTCCTGGAACGGCTGAGCCTGACGGGCAGCGTCCTGGACATCACCGTCTCCAACCCGCCCATGGAGGACATCATCGCCGCCATCTTTCAGAAAAAGCCGGAGGCGGACCAGTAACATGAAAAAGCTGCGAAAATACGCCGTTATTACGCGCATCAGCCTGCAAAACGCCATCGCCTACAGGGCCGCCGCCCTCTCCAGGTTCGGCTTTTACACGCTGTTTATCTACATTTTTATGATGCTGTGGCGCGCTATCTACAAGGAGGGCAGCGTCCACGGGTACAGCTACGAGCAAATGGTGTGGTATCTGATTTTTACGGAATTTGTCGGCTTTTCCTGCGGCACCGGCATTTTCAACGCCATGAACGAGGATGTCAAGTCGGGCGCCGTCGGGTATCTGTTGGGCAGGCCGGTCCACTATGTGCTGTACCAGTTCTTTAATTCAATGGGCCAGATGTTGCTGAATTTTGCCAGCTTCGGGTTGCTGGCCGCCCTGCTGGGGTATTTGTTCGTCGGCCCGCTGCCGGGCTTCACCCTCGCGCGGGTGCCCGCCGTTCTGCTGTCCGTGGCCCTGAGCCTCACTCTCCACTTTTTCTTCCTGATGCTCATCGGGCTCTCGTCCTTTATCATGGAGGACAACACGCCGCTGTTTCTCATTTATCAGAAGCTCTGCTTCATGCTGGGGATGCTCCTGCCGGTGGAGTTTTTGCCCGCCTGGCTCCAGCCGGTGGCAAAAAACCTGCCCTTTTCCTATATCTTCTGGGCGCCGGCAAAGCTGTTCGTCGGCGGCGACGCCGGGCTCTTCTGGACGCTGGCGCCCCGGCAGGCCCTGTGGTGCGCCGTGAGCATCGGGCTTGTGTTCTTCGTTTACGGGCGCAGCGTCCGCAGGCTCCAGGTAAACGGCGGCTAGCCCATCGGCTAATATTAGGGGGAATCGTCATGAAAAAGCATTTGAAAATCATGGCCTGCTACTTCCGGCTGAACCTGGCCAGCGCCCTGGAATACCGGTCCAGCTTTCTGACCCAGGCCTTCGGCATGGCGCTGTCCAACAGCTCGTTTATCTTCTTCTGGTGGATCGCCTTTTCGCAGCTGGGCGGCCGGATCGCCGGCTATTCCTTTGAGGATGTGCTGTTTATCTGGGCCACCACCAGCGCGGCCTTCGGGCTGGGGACGATCCTGTTTGCCAACGCCTCCCGGCTGACGACGCTCATCGTCACCGGCGAACTGGACGCCTTTTTGCTCCAGCCGTGCAACGTCTTGGTCAACGTCCTGTGCGCCAGGACCAACCTGTCGGCCTACGGCGACCTGGCTTACGGATTTATCCTGATGGGTCTTGCCTTCGGCGGCAACGCTGACGCGTGGCTGTGGTTTCTTGTCGGGACGGCGGCGGGCTGCCTGGTGTACACTGCCATCACCCTGACGGCCCACACCCTGAGCTTTTACTTGGGCGACGCATCCTTGATCGGCCAGCTGGCAACAGAGTTTTCCATCAACTTCTCCATCTACCCGGAAAAAATCTATGGCCCCGCCGTACGGGCGCTGATGTACAGCGTGCTGCCCATGGGGCTTGCCATCCATATTCCGTTGCGGTTATCCCGCGAGTTCTCGCCTTTGATTGCGCTGGCGGCGCTGGCAGGGACCGTCCTGTACTGCGTTCTGGCGGGCCTGTTTTTCTACCGGGGCCTGCGCCGGTATGAGTCGGGCAACGTCATGGTGACGAGATTATAAAAAATGAGGGCGTACCGCATATAGTACGCCCCTTTATGTATCCATCTCTTACTTATCCCAGTCGTCGTCTAGGCACTTGGTGCAGGCGTCGCACTTTTTATTCTCGTCGTAAACGCACTGGCCGGGACCGTTGTAGAACAGCTGTACGGCATTTTCGCCCTGGCCGTAGATGCCGCCGAACATGCCCTGCATGCAGGCCGCCTGGAAAAACACCGGCTTGTCGATGCGCTTAAAATTCAGCGGACAGTGCTGAATGCCGGCGGGAATGCGCACGATGGTGGGCTGGGTGATGATGTATTCCTCCATCTCCTCGCCGATGCACAGGGAAATCTCCGCGTCAAAATCGAATAAATTCGGGAAGGTGCCGCCCAAAAAGATCAGGTATTCATCCACCGGGTGGCGGTGCGGTATCCGGTCAAGGAAGAAGGGTTTGACGAAAATCTGAAAGCCCACGTTGAACTTCGAGCCGGGGATCTGGGAAGCGCCTCTGAAATAGGCCTGGGGCGAATAGACAAAATCGGTGCCCACGCCCTCGGCGGCGGCTTCGTTGTACTCCGGCTTGAACTGATAGACCAGCTTTTCGTATTTGCGGCTCATGAAAAACAATCCTTTCCTGCATGTATGGGTTATAATTACCATGATTATATACCAATACAGCCCGGATGTATAGCAGCGATTGGCAATTTTAAAATACAAAAAGCAAAAGGCCCCCTTTTAAAGAGGGGGCAAAGGAAATTTTATTTTGACGTCTGTCGCTTCACCTTATAGGCCGCCGCGGCCGCCAGCTGTTCTTCCGCGGACAGGAGCGTTGTGGCGGTGATGTTCTCGCCGCCCAGCAGCCGGGCGATCTCCCTTTTTCGCCCCTCCTGGTCCAGCTGGTTGACAAAGGTATAGGTACGCCCGTCCAGGGCCTTTTTTTCTATCCCGAAATGGACGTCCGCCATGACGGCGATCTGGGACAGGTGCGTCACGCAGAGCACCTGCCGGCTGCGGGACAGGTCGCAGAGCTTTTCGCCGACCCGCTGGGCCGCGACGCCGGACACGCCCGCGTCCACCTCGTCAAAGACCATGGTGGCGATATCGCCGTTTTCCGTCAGCACGTTTTTCAGCGCCAGCATAATGCGGGACAGCTCGCCGCCGGAGGCGATATGGCTGATGCGCCCGGGCGCTTCCCCGGCGTTGGCGGACATGAGAAACCGCACCGTGTCGCAGCCGGCGGCGTTAAGGCCGAAGCCCTCACGGACTTCCTCAAACGCCACCTCAAAACGGACGCCGGCCATGTTCAGGTCGCTCAGTTCTGCACGGATGCGCTCTTCCAGCTTTTTGGCCGCGGCCCGGCGCTTATTAGACAGGTCTTTAGCCGAGCGGACCGCCGCTGAACGGAGGTCCTCCAGCTCCCGGCGGAGCTTGTCCAGCCGGCTGTCGGAAAACTCGATGTCGTCCAGCTCCCGGCGGCATTTTTCACGGTACTCGATGAGCGCCTCTTCATCCTCGCCGTATTTCTTCATCAGCCGCCGGAGGGTGTCCAGCCGGGACTCCAGGCTGTCCAGCTCTCCCGGCGAAAAGTCAAGGCTGGCGCGGAAATCCCGCAGCTGCTCGGTCACATCCTCCGCCTCGTACAGAAGGCTCCTGAGCCTTTCGGCCAGGGGCGCCAGCTCCTGGGCGTACCGGGCCGCCGACCCCGTGTGCGCTTCGGCCTGGCCGATCAGGGCGTTGGCGCCGTCCGACAGGTCGCCGCCGTGGAGGGCTTCCAGAGCGCCGTCCAGGGCGTCGGTCAGCTTCGAGGCGTTTTTTAAAAGGTCGCGCCGGGCCGTTTTTTCCGCGTACTCGCCGGGCTTGATATCGGCCCTGTCCAGCTCCTCCAGCTGGTACCGGAGGCTGTCCAGCCGCCGCGCCTTCTCGCCCTCGTCCATGGTGAGCGCGTCGATCTCCGCCTGCTTATCCATCAGGGCTTTATACCGGACGGCGTAGGCCGAGACCTCTTCTTCCAAGCCTCCGAAGGCGTCCAGATAGCCCCGGTGGGCGCTCTCGTCCAAGAGCTTGCGCCCGTCGTTTTGGCCGTGGATGTCCACCAGCAGCCCGCCCAGCTCGCGCAGCTGCGCGGCCGAAACGGGGGCGCCGTTGACGCGGCAGCTGCCGCGGCCGTCCGCCGTTATCCGCCGCATGAGAAACAGCTTGCCGTCCTCGTCGGGCTCGACGCCGTTTTCCAGGCACCAGGACGCAACGTCCACATCCTCGAAAACGGCCGTCACCGAAGCGTATTCCGCGCCGGTGCGCACCAGCTCCCTGGAGGTCCGACCACCGATAACGGCCGACAGGGCGTCGATGACGATGGACTTGCCGGCGCCGGTTTCGCCCGTCAGCACGTTAAGGCCGGCACCGAAGGTGATGTCGGCCTTTTCTATGACGGCGATATTCTCAATGTGAAGAAGCTGGAGCATATGTATGTCCTCTTCTTTTGATATGTACGGCGGGAGCCACGGCTCGCTTTGCGAGACGTTGACCCCGCCCTCGTATATAATGTCGATGCAAGAGTTAGCTGTTGAAGATAGATTTTTGAAATTGGAGGGAGGGCGTAGCCCGACCGGAAATTTCAAAAATCGCGCGG
>JAJUHI010000102.1 GCA_029267955.1 Sporobacter termitidis
CCGGTCATGCCGTTTTTTTCCGTGGAACATTCTGCATTCGGCGCGCGTCTTACGCTCAGCAGCCCCACTTTATAATTTTTAAAGCGAGGAATACAACATGAAAAGGCGTAACGTATTATCCATCCTGCTGTGCGCCGGCATGGTTCTGGCGCTGGTCGCCGGGTGCAGCGCGGCCAGCTCCGCGGGCGTCGATCCGAGCGGTACGGCCAGCCCGGAGGGTACGGAAGCCCCGGACCCCGGCAGCCGCAGGGTGACAACGGCCGCGTCCTACGAGGATGTTTATAAGGCCATCCAAGAGGCCAGGACGCGCCAAGACCGCGGCTACGGATTAGCCGTCGATATGGCCGAAGACGGGATGACCGTCAGCGGTGCCGCCCCCGCCGAACCGATGCCCGCCCCCGACGCCGCCGCGCCGGAGAGCGCGCGCAGCGGGGATTACTCCAAAACCAACGTTCAGGTCGAGGGCATCGACGAGGGCGACATCGTCAAAACCGACGGCAGCTACATTTACGTGCTGCGGGACAACGAGCTGCTCATCTTCAAAGCCGACGGCGCGTCCACGGCGAAGGTCTCCTCCGTTAAGGTGATCCGGGAGAGCAGCAACGAGTCCGCCGGGAGCGGCGCGTCCGGCGGCCGCACGACTGATAAGTCGGTACTGCCCGTCGAGCCCTATTACAGCGAATACGCTTCTGACATTTACATTGCCGGCGATCTGGCTGTCGTGGTGGCCGCCGTCAACAGCTACGCCCCCCTCCCCGCCGCCGACGGCGACGTGAGGGCCGAAGTCTACTACGGCGGCAGCAGGCAGATATCAAAAATCTATGTCTATGACATCGCCGACCGGACAAAGCCCGCGCTTAAATGGGAGCTGGGCCAGGACGGTTATGTGCTCACCACCCGTCTTTCCGGCAGCACGCTGTATATGATCTCCAACCACTATGTTTACGACCCCAAAGAGGGCGAGAACGAGACCTTCATCCCCAGGCTGTACGAGGGTAAAGATGCCAAGCTCGTGGCCCCGGGCGCCATCTCCATCATGCCCGTGGTCAACACCACCGCATACACCGTTATCTGCGCCTACGATCTTGAGGGCGGCAAAATCAGCGCCAATCAGACGGTGCTGGGCGGCGGCAGCAACGTCTATATGAACCGGAACACGCTGTATCTGGCAAACTCCATCACCGACCAGACGGCCAGCGCGCCGTACACCGACAGCGTGTACACCGTCATTGACTACACCACCTCCAGCGTAACGGACATCACCAGCTTTGACCTCACCGGCGGCGGCCTGACCCTGAAAGCCTCCGGTTCCGTCCCCGGCAGCCTGGACAGCCAGTTCAACATGGACGAATTTGACGGCAATCTGCGCGTTGTGACGACGACCTACGGCCAGAGCTGGTCGGAGTACACGGATAAAGCCAAGGGCTTTACCAATTATATCTGGAAGGACCCCGTCTCCGCCAACGGCCTGTATGTGCTGGACGGCAGCCTGAAGATCATCGGCAGCGTGGCTGACCTGGCCCCGGGCGAGCAGGTATATTCCGCCCGCTTTGACGGCGCCATCGGCTATTTTGTCACCTTCCGCCAGGTGGACCCCCTCTTCGCGGTGGACCTTTCCGACCCGACAAAGCCCACCGTCCTCAGCGCGCTTAAAATCCCCGGTTTCTCGGAGTATCTCCATGTCTGGGGCGAAGGCCGCCTCTTCGGCCTGGGCATGAGCGCCGACCCGGAAACCGGCAGAACGGACGGCATGAAGCTGACCATGTTTGACACCACCGACCCCACAAACGTCACGGTCAAGCACGAGCTGAAGCTGGACACCAACTGGTCAACGGCTTTGTATAACCACAAGGCCATCCTGATCGCCCCCGACAAGGGCCTCATCGCCTTCCCCGGCGACAACGGGTATTTAATCTACGCCTATTCCGACGAGAAGGGCTTTTCCATCCGGGCGGCGATATCCGCAATGGAATGGAGCGGCAACAGCCGCGGCCTGTATATCGGCGATCTGGCCTATATTGTCGATTACAGCAGCATCTCGGTGCTGGATATGACGAGCTTCAAGCTCCTGGAGCGGATAAAGTTCTGATTCTCCTTTCCTCCCCCTACTCAACGAAAAGCCTGCCGCCATATTGGCCGCAGGCTTTTCGCTCGCTTATTGACGAAAAAGCGGCTTTCGCTTATACTGGCAGCGTATCCAAATATAAGGAGACATCCAATGCCGGCAAATCGTTAACCAATTGAATACGCCCGGACGGCAGCTGCGCAAAGCGCGGCTTATTCGTCATGGGCTCATGGGATTGGTAACGGATATCGCCGGCGTCATATTTGGAAAACGGGCCTGTTATAGGCTATATTTCAAATCACATGACCGCGTCAGGGTATCGCTGCCTTGACGCGGCATTTGTTTATTAAGGAGTGGAGCAGCTTATGAAAAAACGTCGTTATTGCAGTCCGCCGTTTTACGCCTTTCTGCTTGATACAGTCATGACAGAAAGGATTAGCGCTATTGAAAAACATCATATGGACGGCGCGCTATCAAAAAGCGCCGGAAGCGGTTAGGTACTGCAAACACTGCGGCAGTAAAACCGTGTTTTCCTCCAGCGGCCTTTTCCGGGTCAACGCCCGGCAAAAGGTACTGGACGTCTGGCTGATTTATAAATGTACCGGCTGCGAGACCACATGGAACATGACGGTGCTGTCCCGCGTCAAAACGTCCTCCCTGCCGCCGGCGCTGCTGCACGGTTTTTATACCAACGACCAAAAGCTTGCCATGCGTTACGCTACAGATTCGGCGCTGGTGCGGCGCTGCGGCGCCGAGCCGGCGGTTCCGGAAATCGAGATTGTGGGCGAGCCGGTCAGCTTATCCGAACCGGCGCGTATCCTGCTGCGGGCCGAGTGGCCGTCGGAGATGAAAGCATCGGCGGCGCTGCGGCAAAAGCTGGGGCTTTCCAAAAGCGCGTTTCATACGCTGTGTGAAACCGGCGGGATCGTCTGCGTGTCCGGCCACAACCTTCAAAAATGCAGGCTCAGCGGCGACATTGTCATCGAGCTGCGTCAGCCGGACAACCGGTAATGTAAGCAGCCACAGGGCGGGGGTTAGATTGGCCCCCGCCCCGCCGTCATTTCAGAGGCGGGCGTCAAATACGCCTGTTTATGTCGGAAATGCTTTGTGAATAGGCGTTTTGGTGATATAATTGTTAGCACAGTCCTTCCAAAACCGGTGAGGAGATGCTTGAATGATAGACTTAAAGGGTAAAACCGCTTTTATCACAGGCGGCGCCAGCGGCCTGGGGCTCGGCATCGCTAAAGCCTTCGCCAGAGAGGGCATGAACATTGTCATCGCCGATTTCCGACAGTCGGCCATTGACGCGGCGCTGCCGGTCTTTGAGGAGAACGGCTGGCCGGCCCACGGCATCCTGCTGGACGTTACGGACCGGGTTGCATATGAAAAAGCCGCCGACGAGGCGGAAGCCGTTTTCAAAAAGCTCCATGTGCTGGTGAACAACGCTGGCGTCGGGCTCATGGAGGGCAAAATCTGGGAAGCCAGCTTTGAGGATATGGATTTTGCCGTCAATATCAACTACATGAGCGTTTTAAACGGCATCAAAATCATCCTCCCGCGCATCTTAAAGCACGGCGAGGGCGGGCACGTTGTGAGCACCGCCTCCAAAAACGGGCTGATCCCCATGCCCGGCATGACGCTCTACAACTCGACAAAGCGCGCCGTCATGGCCATCATGGAAACCCTGGCCGACGACCTTATGGGCACGGGCGTCGGCGCCAGCGTGTTCTGCCCCGGGCCGTACCTGACGAATCTGAACACGACGACAAACGAACTGCGCAAAAAGGTCCTGGGCGGCCCGTTCAAGCCCTTTTCGCCGCCCCCGGAAATGCAGGCCTATGAAAGGGACCCCGAGGAGGCCGGCCGTCGGGTTGTCCGCGGCATCCGGCGGGGCGACCTGTTTATCCTTACCCACGCGGAATTCAAAGCCGGCTGGGAGGCCCACGCCGCCGCGGTGACAAGGGCGTTTCCCGACGAGCCGACCGACGAGGGCTTTATGAAGGTCTTCCGCCGGAACGTCTATAACCCGGTCTACGACATGCAGACCCGGGTGCCGCCCCTGGACTGGGATAGGTAAAATTTCACATCCCATCATATATTTCCGCGTTTTTTTATGCTATAATAAATCAGTCAAGCCGTTACACCACAACAGAGAGAATGGTTGAGGATGAAGCGTGAGAGACTGCACAGGGCCGAGATCATTGTCCTGGCGCTGACGGTGGCCTGCGCCCTGTTTACCGCCGGCTTTTTTATCGGGAGGAGCACCGCCGGCAGCGTCGTCACCGTCCAGCGCCTGACTGGGGCCCCGTCGACGCAGCCCTCCCGGCAGCCGGCGCCCTCCCCGCCCCCCGCCGGTTCGCCTCTTCCGGCATCAGATGAGACGGCCGCGCCCGCCGGAGCGCCCGATGTTTCAACAGACGCCGGCGACGGCGCGGACGTAAAAATTAACATCAACACCGCCGCGCTCCCGGAGCTGGAGTCCCTGCCCGGCATCGGACAGGTGCTCGCTGGCAGAATCATCGCCTACAGGGAGCAAAACGGCGGGTTTAAAACAGTGGACGAGCTGATGGACGTGGACGGTATCGGACAGGCGAAGTTCGACGCCGTCAAGGATATGATTACGATTGGTTAAAGTTGAGGGTACCGTATGAAGATTCTCGTTGTTGACGATGAAAAGCTCCTTGTCAAGGGTATTAAATTCAATCTGGAGACGGAAGGGTACCAGGTGGACGCCGCCTACGACGGCGAGGAGGCCGTCGAGCTTGCCAAAAACGGCAACTACGACCTGATTATCCTGGACGTGATGATGCCGAAGCTGGACGGTCTGGAGGCCTGCATGCGCATCCGCGAGTTTTCCACCGTGCCGGTCATCATGCTCACCGCCAGAAGTGAGGATACCGATAAGATCATCGGCTTTGAATACGGCGCCGACGATTACGTGACAAAGCCCTTCAACATCATCGAGCTGAAGGCGCGGGTGCGCGCCCTGCTGCGCCGGTCGTCCCTTGCCAGCCAGTCCTCCTCCGGTGAATCGTGCATCACCATCGGGCATATCGTTATTGACACGGAAAAGCGGACGGCCAAAAACGACGGCGTCCCCGTGGAGCTCACCGCCAAGGAGTTTGACCTCATCGAGCTCTTGGCCAAGAACCCCGACCGGGTCTACAGCCGTGAAAACCTCTTGAACCTCATCTGGGGCTACGACTACCAGGGCGACATCCGCACCGTGGACGTCCATGTCCGCCGCCTGCGTGAGAAGCTTGAGAAAAATCCGGCCGAGCCGGAGCGCATCATGACGAAATGGGGGGTTGGCTATTTCATCAAGGGATAACGTCCGGAAGCCGAAACTCATCAGCAGCATCCGGACGAAGTTTGCGCTGATGTATTTTTCAATCATCGCCATTTTGCTCATACTCATGAATACGTACTTTTTAACGGCTTCCCGGGACATGATCTTCGCCCAGAAAAAGTCCTTTCTGTTGGTGCAGGCCATCACCATCGCCGCGAACCTGTCGGCCTCCTTCAACGACCTGACGGTGGACGGCGTCAACCAGATCATGGACCGGCTGGACGTCACGGGCCTGACCCACATCACCATTATCGGCATCGACGGCAACGCCCTGTACGACACCAACACCGGCACGGACAACTCCGACCCGTCCTTTGTGGCGAAAAATATCAGCGAGGCCCTGGCGGGCAACGACGTCTTTTACTCGAAATTTTCCGGCGGCGCTTTTTCCAGCAGCGCTTTCACGCCGGTTATCGACACCACCGGCGCCGTTATCGGCGTCGTCTATGTTCATGAGTACGACGTGGAGCAGGGCGCGATCCTCATCGGCCTGCAGAGCACCATCAAGAGCATCTCCGTCGTCATCCTGCTGCTGTCGATCCTCATGGTCACCTTTGTCATCTGGACGATCATGCACCGGCTCACCTCCATCCTCAAGGCCATCGAGTCGGTGCGGGAGGGCGAATACAACTACCGCATCCAGGTCCACGGCAACGACGAGCTGGCCCTATTAGGCGACGAGTTCAACAGCCTCACCGACCGCCTGCGGGAGACCGAGGAGATCCGGCGCCGCTTCGTGGCCGATGCGTCCCACGAGCTGAAGACGCCGCTGGCCTCCATCCGCCTGTTGTCCGACAGTATCCTGCAAAATGAGGATATCGACCTGGACACCGTCCACGAGTTTGTCAGCGACATCGGCGCCGAGGCCGAGCGGCTGTCCCGGACGACGGAAAAGCTGATGAGCCTGACGCGGCTGGACAACAAGGTGACCGTCCCAAAGGAGCCGGTGGATATCCGTTCCGTTATCAGCGGCACCCTGCGGATGCTCCGACCCCTGGCGGAGAAAAACAACATCCGGCTGGAGTCCTCCCTGGACGGCGGCTGTCTGGTCTGGTCCACCGAGGACGATATTTACCAGATCGTTTTCAACCTGGTTGAAAACGCCATCAAGTATAACCTCCCCGGCGGCTCGGTCAAAATCAGCCTGACCCGTACGGCGGACAACATTGTCCTGACCGTGGACGACACGGGCATCGGCGTCCCGGAGCCGGACCTGCCCTACATCTTCGACCGGTTCTACCGCGTGGACAAGGCCCGTTCCCGGGAGGCCGGCGGCAGCGGCCTGGGGCTGTCCATCGTCCGGATGACCGTCCGGGAAAACGGCGGCACCATCGAAGCCGTGCGGCGCGAGACCGGCGGCATGCGGTTTGTTGTGCATTTCCCGCCCTACCATCCGCCGGAGAGCGATTATTAAGCATTACCGAAAGGTCTGATCATCAAATGGAATTCAAAACAGACACAAAATGCGTCCAGGCCGGCTACACACCCGAGTCCGGTCAGCCGCGCATTTTGCCCATCGTCCAGAGCACCACGTATAAGTACGACACCAGCGACGACATGGCAAGGCTCTTTGACCTGGAGGCCGACGGGTATCTGTATTCCCGCATCTCCAACCCCACCAACGACGCCGTCGCCCGTAAAATCTGCGCCCTGGAGGGCGGCACGGCGGCCATGCTCACCGCCTCCGGTCAGGCGGCCGCGTTCTACGCCATATTTAATATCGCCTCCGCCGGCGACCATGTGGTCTGCAGCTCCAACATCTACGGCGGCACGTTCAACCTCTTCGCCGTCACCATGAAGCGCATGGGCATCGACTTCACTTTTGTAAGCCCCGACGCGCCGGAATCGGAGCTGAATAAGGCCTTCCGACCCAACACGAAGGCCCTGTATGGGGAAACCATCGCCAACCCCGCCCTGACGGTGCTGGACATCGAGCTGTTTGCAAAAGTCGCCCACGCCCACGGCGTGCCCCTGATTGTGGACAACACCTTTGCCACACCCGTCAACTGCCGCCCCTTCGAGTGGGGCGCCGACATCGTCGTGCATTCCACCACCAAATACATGGACGGCCACGCCGCGGTCATCGGCGGGGCGCTGGTGGACAGCGGCAACTTCGACTGGGAGGCGTACCCGGACAAGTTCCCCGGCCTGACGTCGCCCGACCCCAGCTATCACGGCGTTGTGTACACAAAGCAGTTCGGCCGGGGCGGCGCGTATATCACCAAGGCCACGGTGCAGCTCCAGCGAGACCTGGGCGCCGTGCCGTCGCCGCACAATTCTTTCCTGTTGAATCTGGGGCTGGAGTCTCTCCATGTCCGCATGGCAAAGCACTGTGCCAACGCCCTGGCCGTGGCGGAGTTTTTAAAGGCCCATAAAAAGGTGGCCTGGGTGCGGTATTGTTCCCTCCCCGGCGACCCATACTATGAACGGGCGCAAAAATACCTGCCCAACGGCTCCTGCGGCGTCATCTCCTTCGGTCTGACCGGCGGCAGGGCCGCCGCCGAGGCGTTTATGAAGTCCCTGCGCCTGGCCGCCATCGTCACCCATGTGGCGGACGCGCGCACCAGCATCCTCCACCCTGCCAGCGCCACCCACCGTCAGCTCAACGACGAGCAGCTTGTGGCCGCCGGCGTCTCCCCGGACTTGGTGCGCCTGTCGGTGGGCATCGAGGACGTGGCGGACATCATCGCCGATATCGACAACGCGCTGAAAGCGGTTTAATCCCGCAAAAAACCGGGCTAAAAAGCTCTTCAAAACTCTTGACAACATAGCCGAAAACCGCTATAATCTGATTCTGCTGAGCCTTTCAGCTCAGCAAAATAGCGGGATTGTGTAAGGGTAGCACGACAGACTCTGACTCTGTTTGTGAGGGTTCGA
>JAJUHI010000103.1 GCA_029267955.1 Sporobacter termitidis
ATTTTTCGCAGCCGGTCCTTCACCATTACTTATTCCCCTTAAACATGCCGCGAAGCTTTCTGCCGCCGGTTTCCGGCGTTTCAGCCGGAAGCAGCTCGTTCTGCAGCAGCTTCTCAAACGTGTCCTGCGCCAGATGGCGTTTGAGCATCCCGTTGACGGCCACCGAAATGGAGCCCGTCTCCTCGGAAACGATGATCACCACGGCATCGGACATTTCGCTCATGCCGATGCCGGCGCGGTGGCGCGTGCCAAGATTGCGGCTGATGTTGGTGTTGGTGGTCAGGGGCAGCACGCAGGCCGCGGCGACGACTCTGCCGCCCCGGACGACAACCGCGCCGTCGTGCAGCGGCGACCGCGGGAAGAAAATGCTCGTCAAAAGCTCGGAGGACAGGACGGAGTCGAGCCTTGTGCCGGACTTGATCACCTCGTCCAATGAGATGTCCCGTTCAAAGACAATCAGGGCGCCTGTCCTTTTTTTGGACATGTCGATACAGGCGGCGACGGTGGCCTTAATGCTGGCCTCCAGCACGCTGATATCGACTTTTTTACCGAAAATGTACCGCAGGTCGCGGCTGCCCATCTGCTCCAGAAACCGGCGCAGCTCCGGCTGGAACAGGATGACCAGCACCAAAGCGCCCAGCTTCATCGTCTGCCCCAGCAGGTAGTTGATGACATTCAGTCTGAGAAGGCTGGACAGCCACATGACAGCCAGCACGACGATAATGCCCCTGATAACGCGGCCGGAGCTGGTTTTCCTGACGACGGTGATGAGCCGGTAAATCAGGTAGGCGACGATGGCCATGTCGAGGATATCCCAGAAGCTGATGGTCTGTATAAAGTTCGATATGAAATTCAGAACTTCACGTACCATAATGAAACATCCCCGGCGTCATTTTATCTCTGAGTATTGCCATAATATCTCAGACGGCCAATCTTTTGCCATACCGCGCTGCAAGCCCGCGTATTTGAGTGTTATTTGACTATTATAAAGTATAATCGTAAAATTGGCAACGCTCTAACTGTGAACTTTTATAGTGAATTTTCCGGCAAAGAATGCTCCGAGGTTCAGCGGGCCGGATACGAGGCGCCCAGTTCCCGCGTAATATCCTCCACGGCGCTTGTAAACGCGCTGATTTCCCGCTTGGTGTTGAAGGGCGAGACGCTGATGCGGATGGTGCCCGTCTTGACGGTCCCGGCGGTTTTATGTGCAAGGGGCGCGCAGTGCAGGCCCGTGCGCACGGCGATGCCGCGCTCCGACAGCGCTTCTCCCACGGCTTCACAGGGGATGCCTTCGACAATAAAGGACAGTACGCCGCTCTGGCAAAAGCCGTATTCGCTTTTGAAAATACGGACGCGGTCCTGTTTGATCAGATTGTCGGCGGCATATTCGATGAGGCCGCGCTCATGGGCCAGGATGTTTTTCGTCTGCTTTTTTTCGATGTATTCAAGGCCCGCCAGAAGCCCCGCGATACCGGGCATATTGTGGGTGCCGGCCTCCAGGCGGTCCGGCAGTACGGATGGCATGTCGGCGGAAAGAGACAGGCTGCCCGTGCCGCCCTCCAGCAGCGTCTCCGGACGGCGCGCGCAGAGCAGGAGACCCGTCCCCTGGGGGCCGAACAGGCCCTTATGGCCGGGCATGCAGACAAAGGCCGCGCCCAGCTTTTCAAAATCGATATCCAAAACGCCCGCCGACTGGGACGCATCCAGCACAAAGGGGATGCGGCGCTCCCGGCAGGCTTCCGCAATGCGCTCCACCGGCAGGATGTAACCAAACACGTTGGACACATGATTGCACACCACAAGGGCCGTATCGGGCGAGAGCCGGCGCTCAAAGGCGTGAAGCGCCATCTCCGGCTCAAAGAGCTCGGAGGCGGCCACCATGACCCGGGCGCCGATGGCCTGCAGCGGCCGCGTCACGGAATTGTGCTCATATCCGGAGATGATGACCTTGTCAACCCGCCGGACCAGCGATTTGATGGCGATATTTAAAGCATGGGTCGCATTGAAGGTAAAGACGATATTCTCCGGGTCGGAGACATGAAAGAGTTTTGCGGCGGCGGCCCGGCATTGATACGCCGTTTCCGCCGCGTCCATTGCGGCGCGGTGGCTGCCGCGGCCCGGCGTCGCCAGATGCGCCACCGCCCAGGCGGTGTTTTTTGAGACGCCGGGCGGCTTAATCAGTGTCGTAGCGGCGTTGTCCAGGTAAATCATAGGCTGACCTCGCCGTATTTGCCGTCGGCATATAAAACAAATACCTTGACCGGGTACAATTCTGCGTTCTTCAGAGCGACGAGCGCGTTTGAGATGTTTTTTGACGATATCTTGACGCAATAACCGCAGCCGTCGCTGGATAAAAGCTGCGGCACTCTCGTGACAATGGCGGTAATCCCCGCGCGCTCGAGTATTTTTGCCGTGCGCTGGGCATATGTCAGCGACCGGCACATCAGAAGATAATAAACCACGAAACGGCGCTCCTCTCATTAGCGATTACGATTGTTAATCGCCGGTTATGAGCGGCGTAAGTACTGCCGCTCAACCCATAATATGCCGGGACGCCTGTTATGGTCATGTCCGAGCGCACAAAGGGCCGCCGTACAGCGGCAACGCCGGCGCTTCCAAAGCCGTCCGCCGCCGCTGTTTGGCAGCCCGTTATTGCATTTTCTTTTTCCGGTTAATACCTTTCCAGCAGGACTACGGCGTGGACGGCGATGCCGATCCCCTCGCCGGTAAAGCCCATCCCCTCCTCTGTCGTCGCCTTGACGCTGATCTGATCCGTCTCCGCCTCCAGCGCCGAAGATATCCGGGCGCGCATTTTGTCAATGTACGGCGACAAGCGGGGCCGCTGGGCGATAATGGTGATATCGGCGTTTACAAGCCGGTACCCGGCGGACAGGACGCGCTTGTAGACGGTTTCCAGCAGTCTTATGCTGTCGGCGTCCTTGTAGTCCGCGCTGGAATCCGGGAACAGCTTGCCGATATCGCCCATGGCCAGCGCGCCCAGCAGCGCATCCATCAGGGCGTGTGCTGGGACGTCGGCGTCCGAGTGCCCGTCCGGCCCGTAATCGACGGGAATCGTCACCCCGCACAAAACACAGCGCCGGCCGTCCTTGAGCCGGTGCGCGTCATAGCCGTGCCCAATGCGCATAATCATATCTTCAGCCTCCTGGCTTCAAGGATGGCCTTGGCAAATTCAATGTCCATGGCGGTCGTCAGCTTGATGTTGTCTTTAGCGCCGGCCGTGAGCCGGACGGGACAGCCTAGCGCTTCCACCGCCATGCAGTCGTCCGTTATGTATAGGGACTTCTCGAGGGCGTTGGACAGCGCCGCCTTTAAAAGCCCGGACGAAAAGACCTGGGGCGTCTGCACCTCAAAGAGCGTTTCCCGGTCGAGCGTCTTTTCCACGATGTTGTTTTTTGCCTGCTTGACGGTGGAGGTCACCGGTATCGCCGGCGCGGCGGCGGCGTACTTGGCGGCCGCGTCCACGGCCAGAGCAATGACCGTCTCCGTGACAAAGGGGCGCGCGCCGTCGTGCACGGCGATGAGCTTTGCCTTGTCCGACACCGCCATCACGCCGTTGTAGACCGATTCCAGCCGCGTCGCCCCGCCGATGAGGATGCTTGTCACCTTTTTAAGCCCCGCGTCCTGGCAGAGCTGCGCCACGCGCCGGATATCCTCCTCCCGGGTGACGACGACGATTTCTCCGATGCGTCGGCTGGCCTCCAGCGCGCGGAGCGTATGGAGCAGCACAGGCTCGCCGCCAAGCTCGACAAACAGCTTGTTCTGCCCGAGCATTCTTGTGGAGGCGCCGGCGGCCGCCACGACGGCGGCGCAGAACGCCTTATCCCCCAGCGGACGCCAGTGTTTTATGATATCGGCGGCCTTTGCGCCTTTTTTGCCCGCGCCGAATAAATTTTTAATGTTAAACGGCATAAACACACTCCCGTTAAGTACCAACGTGCCATCCACCTGGTGAATGGCACGGTTTAACCCTTGTTACGCCGGAGAATTGACGCAAGCCTTATACGAGCACGGAGTTGATGCGCGTTTCAACTTCCTCATAGCTGGCCTTTTTGGACAGCACAAGTTCTGATATGAGAATCTGCTTGGCCGAATGCAGCATTTTCCGTTCGCCGGTGGAAAGCCCCTTCTCCACGTCGCGGGCCATGAGGCCCTTGACCACCTTGGCAACCTCCATCAAATTACCGCTCTTGAGCCGCTGCATATTCTCGCGGTAGCGCCTGTTCCAGTTGGAGGTCATGTCGGCTTCAATGTCAGCAATTGAGTTGAGAAGCGTTTCCGCCGCCTCGGAATCAACGATGGGGCGCACGCCGATGGCTTCGCTGCTGTCGGTGGGGATCATGACGACCATCCCCCCCGTCGGCATTTTCAGGACATAGTACTGGCGTGTGCGGCCGTTGATTCGTTTTTCTTCAATCCTGTCAATGACGCCTGCCCCGTGCATCGGGTGGGCAATCATGTCCCCTACTCTGAACATATCAAACTCCCTCGTCGCTTAACCTAGCTTATAAATGTATTATATAACTATTTTGACAGGCACCGCAAGTCCTTTCGTCAACATTTTCCTGTCGGCGGGCGGCCCGGCCCCCAGTCAAAACAGCTCCTATATAGAATTTTGCCATTTAAAAGGAAAATATACCGGAAACAGAAAAATGTTTCCGGTATATCTCGAATGCGGTTATTAATAACGGTTTAATCCAGCTGTTCCAGCTGCTCTGGCGCGGGGGGCGCGTCCGTATCGTAGACAACCGTCGGTTCGCTGCTCTCCTGGGCCGGCTTTTCCATCAGCGCCCGGATGCTCAGGGAGACCTTGTGCTTGTCCATATCGATATCGGTAATTTTCACGTCAACGGTCATGCCCTCGGTAAGGACCTCAGACGGCAGCCCGATGCGGTGGTCGGTGATCTGAGAGATGTGGATGAGCCCGTCCACGCCGGGGAGGATCTCGGCGAAAGCGCCGAAAGGCATCAGCTTGACGATCTTGACATTGGCCGTACCGCCGACCTTGTAGGCGGCGATGAACTTCTCCCAGGGGTTGTCTTCCTTCAGCTTGTAGCCCAGGGAAATCTTCTTCTTATCCTTGTCGAAGCCGATGACATAGACCTCGATCCGATCGCCGACGTTTAAAATGTCGGAGGGCTGGTTGATGCGCGTCCAGCTCAGCTCGGAGACGTGGACCATGCCGTCGATGCCGCCGATATCCACAAAGGCGCCGTAGCTGGTCATGGACTTGACAACGCCGGTGTACTTCTTGCCGATCTCGATCTCGTTCCAGATTTTCTCGATCTTTTCGCGGCGCTCCTCATTGAGGACGGCGCGGATGGAGCCCACAACGCGCCGCCGGGACTGGTTGACCTCGGTGATGCGCAGGCGGACCTTTGTTTTAAGCAGGGAATTTAACGGCGTGTCCTTGGGGACGCCCGTCTGGGAGGCGGGAACGAAGACGCGCACGCCGCGGACGGAGACGACGATGCCGCCTTTGTTCTCCTCCGTGACCGTGCCTTCGACAACGGTCTTCTCTTCCTTGGCCTTTTCGATATCTTCCCAGTTTTTGACGGAATCCAGCCGCTTCTTGGAGAGCATGACAGTGCCCTCCACGTCGTTGACGCGCAGAACAAAGGCTTCAATGGTGTCGCCGATATTGACGATGTCCTCCGCCTTGACGGTCGGATCGTCGGTCAGTTCAGTCAGGGGTATGTAACCCGACTGCTTCGTACCGAGATCGACAGAAATTTCTGTCGGCGTAATGGCGGCGACAACGCCTGTCACCTTATCGCCTGTATTTAAAGTTTTAATTGATTTTTCCAGTAATTCCTCAAAGGATTCAATAGCCTCGGCGGCGTCCTTGACCGGAATTACGGCGCTTTCAGCTTGTCCGCCGTTATCTCCGATATTCATTTCTTCACTCAACATCTGACAGACCTCCTTAATGATCCACGCCGGCGTGGAAGCGCCTGCAGTAATTCCGACCGTATCAGATTCACTGAAATCCGAAATGTCAAGTTCGTCGGCTGTTTCAACAAAGTAAACTCTTCCACAATTTGCTTTGCATATTTCAGCAAGCTTCAAACTGTTCGCGCTTGTTCTGCCGCCGATGACAATCATGGCGTCAACTGCACGAGATATTTCTTTGGCTTCTTCCTGGCGTTTGCACGTGGCGTTGCATATTGTATCAAATATTTTATAATTTGTACACTCTTTTTTTATGGTTTTATCGCAGATTTCAAAGACCTCTCGCGTGTTGGTGGTCTGGAAAACAACGGCTAAGGGCGTTGTTTTCAGGTCCGGCGAAGCTTTCAGGCACTCCTGCAGCTCTTCCGGCGTTTCAAAAATCTTGCAGCTGTCGCACCAGCTGGAAATCGCCTCTATTTCGGGATGGTCGCGCTGGCCGATGATGAGTATATACCGCCCCTGGGCGGATTCCCGCCGGACGATGTCGTGGATTTTCGCAACGTCCGGGCAGGTGGCGTCAATGCAGGGGATGCCGGCGGCCTCCAGGGCCTCCATCTCCCCCTTCTTGGCGCCGTGGGAGCGGATGATCACCGTATTGCCGGGCGTTGCCTCGGCAACATCGGCAATTTCACGCACGCCCCGGGCCGCCAGGGCGCTGGTGACGCTTTTGTTGTGAATAATGGGGCCCAGAGTTACAAAGCCGGTCCCCTTGTCGGCCGCTTCCTCACAAATTTTTACGGCCCGCCGCACGCCGAAGCAGAAGCCGGCGGTTTTCGCCACTATAATTTTCATCCGCCGGTTACGCTCCTTCAGGCTCGTGCTGCAAAGCCGTAATTTTGCTCATCAGCTCTTCGGTCAGGCGCTCATAGTCCGCCGATGTCAGCTTCTGGCGGTCCGGATTGACGTGATACGGCGCGCCGAAGATCACCCGGCAGACGCCGAAAATCGGTTTTTTTCTGGAGATGTAAATGGGCACGATGGGCACCGATACCTGGTCGGCGATCTGGACGGCGCCGGTCTTGGCCTTTTTGGCCCCGTCAGTCTTCACCCGGGTGCCCTCCGGGAATATGCCCACCTTCTCCCCCGCCTTCAGGTACCGGATGGCCGACTTGATGGCGGCCATGTCCCTTGTGCCCCGGTCGACGGATATGGTACCGATGGCGCGGATGACAGACGAGACAATAGGGACTTTAAACAGCTCAATCTTCGCCATATAGTGCGGGTGATGATCAATCCCCATGGCAAGGGACATGACGATGGGGTCCAAGTTGCTGGAGTGGTTGGCACAGAGCATGGCGGGCCCGGCGGGTATATTGTCCACGCCCGACGCCCGGATTCGGATAAACGGGAACATTATTATCTGGAAAAAGCGGAACAGCCGCCGGTAAAACCGGCATTGTCTCTCCTTATCGCTTGACGTCTTCATAAGCCCAGCCGCTCCCCGGCAAGCTTCCCGATCAGCTCCAGGCATTCCTCCAGGCTCTTGCCGCTGGTGTCGATATGAACGGCGTCTGATGCCGGGCGCAGGGGCGCGGCGCTGCGGGTGCTGTCGTTCTTGTCCCTGTATTCGATATCGCGTAAGACCTCCTCATAGGTGGTCTCCACGTTTTTGGCTTTGAGCTCCTCATACCGCCGCCGGGCCCGTACGGCCGGGTCCGCCGTCAGGAAAATTTTCAGGCCGGCGTCCGGGATGACCACGGTGCCGATGTCACGCCCGTCCATGATGACATTGTACTTTTCGGCCATCTCCCGCTGCATGGACAATAAAAACGACCGTACGGGCGCCATGGCCGAGACGTCCGAGGCATAGATGGACGCTATGGGCTGGCGGATCTCCTCCGTCACGTCCTCCCCGTTTAAAATCATGCGCTGGACGCCGTTGTCGTCATACCGCATCTCGATTTTTATCTCGGGCAGCAGGCGCTGGACAGCTTCCGTGTCCTTGGAGCCGACGCCCTTTCTCATGACGTACAGGCCCACCGTCCGGTACAGGGCCCCGGTATCCACATAAATATAGCCGTATTTCTTCGCCGCAAGGCGCGCCAGGGTGCTTTTGCCCGCGCCGGCGGGTCCGTCAATGGCGATGCTTTTCGCTTCCATGAAGTTGGTCCTTTCACGAGTTTATCTCAAGGTGCGTGGCGGCAGCGTACGCCGTCGACCAGGCAATTTGTAGGTTAAAGCCGCCGGTATAGGCGTCCGCGTCGATGACCTCACCGGCAAAGTA
>JAJUHI010000104.1 GCA_029267955.1 Sporobacter termitidis
CGGCCATCCTCATGAACCCGCAGGTCTGGGTGGCCTCCGGCCATGTGGCCACCTTCAACGACCCGCTCATTGACTGCAAAGCCTGCAAAATGCGCCACCGGGCCGACAAGCTGGCCGAGGAGTGGAATCAGGCCCAGGGCGTCAAGGATGTCGTGATCGAGGCCATGGACAACGACGCGCTGGTAAGCTATATCAAGGAGAAGGGGATCACCTGCCCCCACTGCGGCAAATCCGACTTTACGGAAATCCGCAAGTTCAATCTGATGTTCAAGACGTTCCAGGGCGTCACCGAGGACACCGCGGCCCAGATTTACCTGCGGCCGGAGACCGCCCAGGGCATCTTTGTCAACTTTAAGAACATCCAGCGGACAACCCGCCGGAAGATACCCTTCGGCGTCTGCCAGGTGGGTAAATCCTTCCGCAACGAGATCACCCCCGGCAACTTTATTTTCCGCACCCGCGAGTTTGAACAGATGGAGCTGGAGTTTTTCTGCAAGCCCGGGACCGACCTGGAATGGTTTGACTACTGGCGCGGCTTCTGCCGCGACTGGCTGTTAAATCTCGGCCTGAAGGAAGCAAACCTCCGCCTGCGCGACCACGAGAAGGAGGAGCTGTCCCACTACTCCAACGCCACCACCGACTTCGAGTTCCTGTTCCCCTTCGGCTGGGGCGAGCTGTGGGGCGTGGCCGACCGGACCGACTTTGACCTCAAGGCCCACCAGACCACTTCCGGGGAGTCCATGGAGTATTTTGACCCGGAGACGGGGGAGAAGTACGTCCCCTACGTCATTGAGCCCTCCCTGGGCGCGGACCGGGTGCTGCTGGCGTTTCTGGTGGACGCCTACGACGAGGAAGTGGTGGACGCGGAGAAAAACGACACCCGCGTCGTCCTGCGTCTGCATCCGGCGCTGGCGCCGGTAAAATGCGCCGTGCTGCCGCTGTCAAAAAAGTTGTCCGAACCCGCCGAAAAGATATATAATGATCTTCAGAAGCATTTTATGGTGGAATATGACGACGCCGGCTCCATCGGCAAGCGCTACCGCCGCCAGGACGAGATCGGCACGCCCTTCTGCCTGACGTATGATTTTGATTCCGCCAACGACGGCTGCGTCACCGTGCGCGACCGCGATACCATGGCCCAGGAACGCATCGGTATTGACAAGCTGGTGGAATACATTAAGGAAAAGATTGACTTCTAGCCCATGAAGACATTACAGACCCGCCTGAAACCTGCCGTCACTATTAAAAATCATCCCGGCGCATGGACGGCAGGGGCGCTGATACTCCTGGGCATTATCACGGGGCTGTTATCCATGCTCCTCGGCGCGTCTTATCTGGGCTGGCCGATGTTTGCATCCTACTTTGCCTCGCCGCTGTTGCTGCTGTTAAATCTGCTGCCGCCGGTGCTGATCACTCTGCTGGTCTATTTCGCGTCCGGCAGGGCATGGCCGGCTTTCCTGGCCGCCGCGCTGGTGGTGCTTGGCTTCAGCGCTGTCAATTACTTTAAGATACAGGTCCGCAACGAGCCCTTTGTCCCTTCCGATTTCGCGCTCATCGAGGAAGCGGGCGACGCCGTGGCGGGGTACACGTTTACCATTGGCTGGAGCGTCTGGTTGTCCGCGGCGTTTATCGCCGCCGGCGCCGTCCTGTCCGTCCTGTTCCTCCGCCACAAGCCCCAGGCGCGCACGCGCCTGATTGGCGCCGGCGCGGCGCTGGCGCTGGCCGCGGCGGCCGTTCCCCTGTATTTTAGCGACGCGGTTTACCCCGTCGCCCGCGGCGGTTATCCCACCGGCAGCGACTCCAAAACGGAGGCCGCCATCGCCCGCGGCTTCGTGTATCCGTTTATCCGCAGCCTTTGCGAGTCGATAAAGGAAAAGCCCGGCAGGGACGAGATGGAAGAAGCGATGGCGCAGCTTGAGCTCTATGGCGACGATGTTATCCCGGAAGATAAAAAGGTGGATATCGTCAGCGTCATGCTGGAGTCCTACTGCGACCTGTCCAAGTTTGGGGCGCTGGAATTTACGACGGATGTCTACAAGCCGCTCCACGACCTTTTGGAGGAGTCGGTCAGCGGCTCCTTGATCGTCAACACCTTTGCCGGCGGCACCATTGACTCCGAGCGGTCGTTTTTAACGGGCTTCACCGAACTGGGCGACTTTATGAAGCCGACAAACTCCTACGTCCGCTACCTGCGCAGACAGGGCTATTACACCGAGGGCTTCCACGCGGGGGACGGCTGGTATTACGACCGGGAGACAATAAACCCCAATCTGGGGTATGAAAACTATTATTTCCTGGAGGATGTGCCCGATTCCACCCGGTGGGACAACTTCTTCTTCCCGGAAATCCTGTCCCGCTATGAAAACAGGGACAAGTCAAGGCCCTATTTCGCCTACCATTTGTCCTACCAGAACCACGGCCCGTACAGCTCCGACGTCTATTTTACCGAACCTTACATAGAACAAGGCGACCTGTCGGAAGCGGCGTATAATATGATCAACAACTACCTTGTGGGCATCGACGACACGAACCGCCGCCTGTATGAGTTTGTGGATTATTTCCGCCGGCTAGACACGCCCGTTGTGCTTGTTGTGTTCGGCGACCACATGCCGTGGCTTGGCGACAACAATTCTGTCTATAATGAACTGGGCGTCAATATTGACGTGTCCACCGACGAGGGGTTCTATAATTATTACTCGACGCCGTATTTCATCTGGGCCAACGACAAGGCCAAGCAGGCGCTGGGCAATGATTTTGCCGGCGACGGCGGCGATTTCTCCCCGTGCTTCCTCATGAACAAGGTGTTCAAGCTGTGCTCATGGGGCGGCAACGCCTACATGAAGGCGGCCAACAGCCTCTGGGAGGTTACCGATATCGTCAATAAACCCACCGGCTATTTTCGTGAGAACGGCCGGCTGACCAGGCAGCTGTCCGACGAAGGAGCCGCGCTTTATAAACGGTTTAAGCTGATCGAATACTACTGGCAGTACAATTTTACTTTTACTTAAAAGAGGTGTGAGATGGAACATCGAATCAGCGCAAAGGAACTCCGGGTCATCGCCGAAGGCATCCGGCTGGTGACGCTCCAGACGCTGGAAGGTTTCGGAGCCGGACACATCGGCGGGTCGATGTCAATCGTTGAGACGCTGGCGGTGCTCTACGGCAGCGAGCTGCGCTGCGATCCGGCAAATCCGGCGTGGGAGGACCGGGACAGGCTCGTTTTGAGCAAGGGCCACGCGGGGCCGGCGCTGTATGCAACGCTGTCTCTGAAGGGCTTTTTCCCCAAGGAGATGCTCAGTGAGCTCAACAAGGGCGGCGGCCGGCTGCCCAGTCACTGCGACAGGAACAAGACGCCCGGCGTCGATATGACCACCGGCTCTTTGGGGCAGGGCATCTCGGTGGCCATCGGCATGGCGCTGGGCAACCGCATGAACAGGTCCGACAGCCTGACGTACCTCATTATGGGCGACGGCGAATGCAACGAGGGCCAGGTCTGGGAGGGCGCCATGTTTGCCGCCCACCACAAGCTGGACAACCTGATCGCTTTCGTGGACTACAACAAGCAGCAGCTGGACGGCTTTACAAAAGACGTTCTGGACATGGGGGATATCGGCGCGAAATTCCGCAGCTTCGGCTGGTTTGTCCAGGAGGTCAACGGCCACGACGTGGCGGCGATCCTAAACGCCGTGACGGCGGCCAAGGCCAACAAGGGCAGCCCGTCCATGATTATCCTGGACACCGTCAAGGGTTACGGCACCTTTGCCGCCGGCATCGAGGGCAACCACCACATGAGCCTGACCAAGGAGCAGATGGCCGAGTGCATCAAAGCGGCTTCCGAGCGGCTGGAGGAGGCCCGCGCGGCCTTCGCCGCCGAACGGGCGGAGCAGGCGGCAAAAAACCCCGCGCCCAAGGCGCCGGCCCCGAAGCCGGCCGACAACCCGGCGCTGCAGCCCCTGGAGGTCACGGATGACAAAGCGGAAGAGAAAGAGGAACCGGCGCCGGACGACGCCCCGGCAGAGGGGAGTGATGCGTAATGGCAATGTTTAAGGTCATGGACAAGCTTGAAAAGAGCCCCGTCATGATGCGGGACGCCTACTGCACGGCGCTCATGGACCTGGCATCTGAGAACGACAACATCGTCGCCCTGGACGCGGACCTGGTCAGCTCCTCCGGCATGAAGCCGTTTTTCAACGCCTACCCGGAGCGGGCCATCAACGTCGGCATTGCGGAAGCCAATATGGTGGGCATCGCGGCGGGACTGTCCGCCGTGGGCAAGATTCCCTTTGTCCACAGCTTCGGCTGCTTTGCCACGCGCAAAACCTGCGACCAGGTGATGATTTCGGCGGCCTACGCCAAGCTCAACGTGAAGATTCTGGGGTCGGACCCGGGCGTGACAGCGGCCTACAACGGCGGCACCCACATGCCCTTTGAGGATATCGGCGTCATGCGCTCCATCCCGCAGATTAAAATCATCGAAATGACCGACCCCACCATGGTGTCGGATATCGTCCGGCAGGTGGCGGAGGACTACGGTGTGCACTATCTCCGCATGCCCAGGAAAAACGTCACGGGTATTTATGAGCCCGGCTCGACCTTTGAAATCGGCAAAGGCAACATCCTCCGGGACGGCGACGACGTCACGGTGATTGCCGGCGGCATCATGGTGGCCGAAGCGCTCCGGGCGGCCGCCCGGCTCAAGGACGAGGGGATCTCCGTCCGGGTGGTGGACATGTTCACCGTCAAGCCGGTGGACACGGACCTGATCGCGCGCTGCGCAAAGGAAACGCGGGCCATCGTCACGGCGGAAAACCACAATATCTACGGCGGTCTCGGCTCCGCGGTGGCCGAGGCGCTGGCCAAAACCGTGCCGGCCCCCGTTGAAATGGTGGGCATCAACGACAGCTTCGGCCAGGTGGGCACCGAGGACTGGCTGCGGAAGGAATACAACCTCACGGAGGGCGAAATCTGCGACGCGGTCCGCCGCGTGCTCCAGCGCAAAAAGCGCAAATTCCTCTGGTTTACCATCGATAATTAAAGCGCCGACGAGGGCTGCCCCGTTTTTTGGGGCAGCCTCTTGAATAGTTGGTTACCCATATTGCCAAGCTTGTAGGAGCGGCCCGCTGAGGTCTAATGCGCCGTCAGGCGCTATGGGCCCTACAAAGCGCCCCCTTCGGGGAGCTGGCGCGAAGCGCCTGAGGGGGTACTCCCGAGAGAAGTACAAGAGAAGGTGATCACCATGGCAGACACCATAGCGGCCATTGCCACCGGCGGCGGCGTTTGCGCCGTCGGGATCGTGCGCGTCAGCGGGGCGGATGCGATTTCCGCCGCGGGGAGAATATTCCGCGCCAAAAGCGGCATAAAAATGGAAGAAGCGCCCGACCGCCAGCTTGTCTACGGGGAGCTGCTTGACAAGAACGGCCGGACCGTGGACCTCTGCCTGTGCACCGTCAGCCGCGCCCCGAAAAGCTATACCGGAGAGAATACGGCGGAATTTCACTGCCACGGGTCGCCGGTGGTGCTGGCGGCGGCCCTGGAGGCCCTGTTCGCCCAGGGCGTCCGTCAGGCCCGGGCCGGCGAGTTTACAAAGCGCGCGTTTTTAAACGGCCGGCTGGACCTTGCCCAGGCCGAAGCGGTGATCGACCTGATCGAATCGGAGACGGACGCGGCGGCCCGGAACGCCGCCGGACAGCTGAAGGGGGCCGTCAGCCGGCGGATAGAGGCCGTGTCGTCGGCGCTGACCGACATCATGGCGCACTTTTTTGCCGTTATCGATTACCCCGACGAGGACATCGAGGATTTCCAGCTGCGCCGCCACGCCGCGGCATTGGAGGACGCTCAAAGGGATTTGGAGCGTTTGCTAGCCACTTACCGGCGCGGCCTGTTCATGAAAGACGGCGTCAAAACGGCCATTGTGGGCCGCCCCAACGCCGGCAAATCGTCGCTGTTAAACGCCCTTGCGGGCTACGAGCGGGCCATCGTCACCGATTTGCCGGGCACGACGCGGGACACCATCGAAGAAAAAATCCGGCTGGGAGACACGGTGCTGCGCTTGGTGGACACCGCGGGCATCCGGGACGCCGGCGATACGGTGGAGCGGCTGGGTATTGAGCGCTCCCGGCTGGCGGCGGCGGAGGCGGCGCTGGTCCTGGCCGTGTTTGACGGCCACGAGCCATTGACGGCGGACGACCGGGAGGTGATCCGGCTTACGGAGCCCGCGCCCTACAGGCTGGCCGTGGTGAACAAGTCGGACCTGCCGGCGGGTGTTGACATGGACGAGCTGGCCCGGCATTTTGAGCATATCGTCTCCGTTTCGGCGCTGACAGGCCAGGGGATAGACGACCTGGCCGAAAAAATCGGCGGCCTTATCGGCAGCGGCGGGCTCAAGCCCGACGGCGAAATCCTGACAAATCTCCGGCAGGCCGACGCCGTGGAACGGGCGCTGCACGGCATCCGTAGCGCCCGCGAGGCCATGGAGGCCGGCATCACGCCCGACGCCGTCCTGACGGAGATTGAAGCGGCCCTGTCTTATCTGGGCGAAATCACCGGGAAAACCGTGCGGGAAGACATTGTTTCCCGCATCTTTGAGCGGTTCTGCGTGGGTAAATGACGAAATGACGGTTTGAGTTTTGTACATTTTTACATCGCGGAGGCAAAAATATCTAAAAAAATTACCAAAATATTGTGTTCGGTGCGCTGTGGTGCTATAATGTGCAAATGGACAAACCTGCGTCATTTTTCAGAATGAAATTCATTCTTATTTAGGAGGATTCTTGTGAGCCACAAATACGTTTATCTGTTCTCCGAAGGCAACGGAAAAATGAGGGAGCTTCTGGGCGGCAAAGGCGCCAACCTTGCGGAAATGACCAATCTGGGCATGCCCGTGCCCCGGGGCTTCACCATCACCACGGAGGCCTGCACCAGGTACTATGACGACGGCGAGGTCATCGCGCCGGAAATCAAGGAGGAGATCCTGGCCAACATCGCCATCCTGGAAAAGCAGACCGGCAAAAAATTCGGAGACACGGAAAATCCGCTGCTGGTTTCCGTCCGCTCCGGCGCTCGGGCTTCCATGCCGGGCATGATGGATACCATCCTCAATCTCGGTCTCAACGAGCGGGTAGTGGAGGTCATGGCGAAAAAGTCGGGCAACCCCCGCTGGGCGTATGACTGCTACCGCCGTTTTATCCAGATGTATTCCGACGTCGTCATGGAGGTCGGCAAGAAATATTTTGAAGAGCTCATCGACAAGATGAAGGAGGAGCGGGGCGTCCGTCAGGATACGGAGCTGACCGCCGACGACCTCAAGGAGCTCGCGCGGCAGTTCCGGGCCGAGTATAAGGCCAAGATCGGCAGCGACTTCCCGACGGACCCCATCGAGCAGCTCATGGGCGCCGTCAAGGCCGTTTTCCGCTCCTGGAACAACAACCGCGCCATTGTTTACCGCCGTATGAACGACATCCCCAGCTCCTGGGGCACCGCCGTCAACGTGCAGGAGATGGTGTTCGGCAACCTGGGCGAGACCTCCGGCACCGGCGTCGCGTTTACCCGCAACCCCGCCACCGGCGAGAAGAAGCTCTTCGGCGAATTTTTGATGAACGCCCAGGGCGAGGACGTGGTGGCCGGCATCCGCACGCCCCAGTCCATCGACCAGCTGAAGGAGATCATGCCTGAGGCTTATGAAGAGTTTGTCAAAATCAGCGCCAAGCTGGAAGCCCATTACCGGGATATGCAGGACATGGAGTTTACCATCGAGGACAAAAAGCTCTTCATGCTCCAGACCCGCAACGGCAAGCGCACCGCCGCCGCTGCGCTGAAAATCGCCTGCGACCTGGTGGACGAGGGCGTTATCAACGAAAAAGAAGCCGTTCTGATGATCGATCCCAAGTCGCTGGACGCGCTGCTGCACCCGCAGTTTGAGCCCGAGGCTTTAAAGAAAGCCACTGTCATCGGCACCGGCCTTGCCGCCTCGCCGGGCGCCGCCTCCGGACGTGTTGTCTTTACCGCGGAGGACGCCAAGGAGTGGGCGAAACGGGGCGAGAAGGTCATCCTCGTCCGGCTTGAAACCTCCCCCGAGGACATCGAGGGCATGGAGGCCGCCCAGGGCATCCTGACCGTCCGCGGCGGCATGACCTCCCACGCGGCTGTCGTCGCCCGCGGCATGGGCACCTGCTGCGTGGCCGGCTGC
>JAJUHI010000105.1 GCA_029267955.1 Sporobacter termitidis
ACGATTCTCATCACGATTATGGCCGCCAACAATGAGATCGGCACCATTCAGCCGATTCCGGAGCTGGGCAAAATCGCCCGGGAGGCCGGCGTGCTGTTCCACACGGACGCCGTCCAGGCCGTGGGCCACATCCCGGTGGACGTGACGGCCTGGAACGTGGACCTTCTCTCCATCGCCGCCCATAAATTCAAGGGTCCCAAGGGCGTCGGCGCGCTTTATATCAGAAAAGGGCTCCGTCTGCAGCCGGTGCTCCACGGCGGCGGACAGGAGCGGGGCGGCCGTTCCGGTACGGAAAACGTCCCCGGTATTGTGGGTATGGGCGTCGCTTTGGAGGAAGCCGTCTCCCACCTGCCGGAGACCATGGCGCGGGTCGCCAAAATGCGCGACCGGCTCATCGAGGGGCTTTTGAAAATCCCCTACACGCGCCTGACCGGCGACCCGGTCAACAGGCTCCCGGGCACCGCGTCCTTCGTCTTTGAATGCATCGAGGGCGAAGCCATGGTGCTGCTGCTGGACCAGAACGGCATCTGCGGCTCTTCCGGTTCGGCCTGCTCCTCGGGCTCGCTGGACCCCTCCCACGTGCTGATGGCCATCGGCCTGCCCCACGAGATTGCCCACGGCTCCCTCCGGCTGTCTCTAAACGAGGACAACACGGAGGAGGATGTGGATATCCTGCTGGAGAAAATCCCGCCCGTCATTGAAAGGCTGCGGGCCATGTCCCCCCTGTGGGAAGACCGCGTGTCGGCCTCCCGCTGACGCACTCTGCCGCTGCGGCGAAAACTCTGCGAGGCTTTCCCGCATTTACAAGGTTTGTCTACAATCTGAGCAGCAGTCTGCAAGAGCCTGCTGCTTTACTTTTTACGGTGGTAAATTCACTGGGATTCTTTTTTCCAATAAAAAACTTTGTTACATAACGCCGAATCCTGTATATATAAAAGTGAGGTGTTTGGATGAAGAGCTTTGAGGCCATCTGCCGGGACAATTACGGCAGGATTTATAAATACATATTTGCCATGACCGGCAGCCGGGAGGCTTCCGAAGACCTCGTGCAGGACGTTTTTACCGTCGCCTGGGAGAAGGGCGCAGCCTTTCTCCGCCACGAGAACCCCACGGCGTTTTTGTACAAAACGGCGCGGAATCTGACGCTGTCTTATCTAAAGCGGCTCAAGCAGTACCCGTCCCAGCCGCTGGACGATATCGACTTGCCCGACGGCGAAGACCTTTTGGAGACGGTTTTGCGGGAGCGGGACCGCCGGATTGACGAAAGGGCGCTGGTGAGCCCGGTGCTCGGCCGCCTGACGGAAAAACAGCGGGCGCTTTACAGCCAGCGGTATATTGACCGCCAGCCCACCGGGGACATCGCCGCCCGGCAGGGCGTTGCCGAAGCGGCGCTGCGCATGCGGCTGGTCCGGCTCAGAAAAGAGATCATACGCATCGTTTCGGAACTGCAGCTGGACGAAGTTTAGTTACATCCGGCTTTTTCGGTTATATACGATTGTAAGGCGCTTTACACGGAATCGAGGTTAAGATGAAACAGACATCCGGCTTCACTATTGAAAAACTCATACAGGAACTGGACCAGGCCGTTTTGCATGAGGACACCCGGAGGGCTGAGGAGCTGGCGGCGCTCTTGTACCGGCTGCAGGGCGGCACGGAGGAAGAGGCCGTCATGCCCGAAGACTATCCAAAGCGCTTCATGACCGCAGCGGCAGGGTCCGGAGGAGGTAAAAAACCCATGTCAAAAACCATGAAAAGGCTTGTCTATGTCGCGGCGGCGGCGATGCTTGTAGCCGCGCTGTCCATAACAGCGATGGCTACCGGCTTCTTCGGCATCCGGGACCTCGTCATCGGCAGCTCGCCCAATACCGTCGGCGTTTCTCCCGACAGCGCCGCCGCGCCCCAGGACCTGATCGTCCTGCAGGGCTACCCCGACAGCAACGAATACAAGGCCGTCCGGGAGTGGCACGAATTCCTGGCCGGCTACGACACCGACCACGCCATTTTAAACCAGGTGGGCAATTCCTTTAACGAATTTTATGAAAAATACCCCATGTACCTGGTCTACTCCCAGGAGATGGCCGACAAGCTGGAGGAGATCACCGCCAAATACGGCCTGACCCTGCACGAATCCATGACCGTCGTCAGCTCTGCCGAGGAGCTGTACGGCATCGCCGGTACCGGCCGGTTCCTTTTATCCGAGAGCGGCGGCGCCAACAACCTGCTGAGCGGCTACGTCTATAACGACGGCACCTTTCATTACGACGGCCAGGCGTTGCTGCCCGGCGGCACGGCGGTCGACTACCAGCTGGGCAACTACGTCAAGGGCACCTTCTCCGATACATACCTCAACGTGGGCGATGCTGGCAGCTACGAGACATGGACTTATCAAACCGCCGGCGGTACGGCGGTGTCCCTGGCCCTTGGCGAAGGCAAAGCCGTCATCATCGCGGACCTGGGCGGCTCCTTTGTCACCGTCAACGTGCTGGCCGGTTCCGCCGCCGACTCCCAGTTTGGGTCGTCCGTCATCTCAAAAGCCGATCTTCAGGCCTTTGCCGACCTGTTCGACTTCACGCAGCTTAAAAGAATGCAGACCAAATAACAACACCACGCACCTTTAATATACGAAATCCCCCGGCCCGATGGCCGGGGGATTTACCGTTTCACAGAACCTTTTGTAACGCCGCCTTTTTACTTCTCCGCGGACGGGCCCAGCAGGTTGCGGTATATCTCCTCGTCCGTCTCGCTGAACACGTTGAACACCACCCGGCGGATGGCCGAATCCCGCGCCAAGTATGACCGGACCGTATCCACGGCGATCCTCGCCGCCTTGTCCCGTGGAAACCGGAACACCCCCGTGGAGATGCAGCAGAAGGCGATGCTGCGGCAGCCGTTTTGCGACGCCAGCTCCAGGCAGGCGGTATAGCAGGAGGCCAGCAAGTCGCAATCCGTCTGGGTGAGGGGATGGTCGATAATGGGCCCTACCGTGTGCAGCACATACTTTGCCGGCAGATTATAGCCCGGCGTGATTTTCGCCCGGCCGGTGGGCTCCGGATGCCCCTGGGCCGTCATGAGCTCATGGCAGTTAAGTCGCAGCTGCACGCCGCTGTAGGTGTGGATGCAGTTGTCGATGCATTCGTGCAGGGGCTGCCAGCAGCCCTCCAGCTGGCTGTTGGCGGCGTTCACAATCGCGTCGATTTTCAGCGTTGTGATATCGCCCCGCCAGAGCACAAGGCGCCCATCTGCGGCGGTGGCCGGCAGCGCCTCCGCGTCTGCGATGCCCCGCTCACGGTTTAATTCCGTCAGGTACGCATCCTGCACCTTTAAAAATTCCGCCGATGCCGGCACGGCGGGCCGGACGTTCATCAGCGACCGCAGCAGCAGCCACTGACCGTTCGGGTCGGCCGGAATTTCCGTATCCCGGTATCTTGGCTGCTCCACCAGCAGGTACTTTAACAGATACAGCCTTCTCTCATCCTGTGTCATGATTGTTCTCCCTCCTCCGGCAGCATGGCGTAGAGCCGCTCGATCACGTCTTTCGCGTCATAGGGCATGGGCGTGGCTTTGCCGGAAAGCTCCGCCGGCACCATCGGGAAGCCGCCGTGGCCCGGCCACTCCCGGTATTCCGTGTTGACCCGGAACAGGTGCGCGTTGTCGTGGAGATACGTCAGGCGCTCAAAGGGCCAGCGGATCACCACCGGCGTGTTAAAGCCCACGCCCAGCTCCAGAATACAGAGCTTTTTCCCGTCGGTGCTCTCCAGCCAGTCCACATAGCGCGCCTGTTCGTCTTTGTAGCCTTCAAAGGCCCTGAAGGCTGTGGCCAAGTCCGCGCCGCAGTAGGGGCAGCGGGGGATGGCGCTCTCGTCCGAGATCATAAAGGTCTCCGGGTCAATCAGCGGCAGCAGCCGGTCGATATGGGGCTTTATCTCCCAGGTCTCCCGGGTACACTTCCCCGTGCAGCGCAGCCGGTCATAACTGCCCTGGGCCTCAAACACCCGCTCCATGGGAAAGCCGGTCCGCATGAACTGCCGGTCGCAATTGGAGGTGACGACGAAAAAGTCCTTGTCCCGCACCAGGGCCAGCAGCTTCTTGTACAGCTCGGCCGGCGGGAAAACGTACCGGACGAAATGGATATGCCGGATATTGTACGCCCACTCCCGGGCCTGGGGCCAGTTCTCCTTTTCGCGCTCGAACAGCTCATAGGGGTAGCGGTACCCCCTGGCCGCCATCTCCGGCTGGAAGGTTTTAAACAGCTCCTCGTCCAGATAGCTCAACCCCGCCGCCGCCGACAGCCCCGCCCCCGCGCCGATTAATATCTTGTCAGAAGTGTCCAACCACGCCTTCAGCGCCGCCACCGATTCCTCAAAGCTGGCATCGGTTTTTGTTATATATCTGTCCGTCATGATAACCTCCGGTTATACAGCCACTCGATCACGTCTTTCGCGTCATAGGGCATGGGCGTGGCCTTGCCGGAAAGCGCCTTCGGCACCATGGGGTAACCGCCGTGGCCGGGCCATTCCCTGTATCCCCTGTTGACCCGGAACAGATGCGCGTTGTCGTGGAGGTACGTCAGGCGCTCAAAGGGCCAGCGGATCACCACCGGCGTGTTGAAGCCCACGCCCAACTCCAGAATGCAGAGCTTTTTCTCGTTGGTGCGCACCAGCCAGTCCACATAGCGCGCCTGTTCGTCCTTGTAGCCCTCAAAATCGCGGATGGCCGCAAACAGCGGCGCGCCGCAATGGGGACAATGGGGGATGGCGCTCTCGTCTGAGATCATAAAGGTCTCTGAGTCAATCAGCGGCAGCAGCCGGTCGATAATGGGCTTGATATCCCATTCCTCCTTTGTGCACCGGTCCCTGCACATCAGCCGGTCGTAGCTGCCCTGGGCCTCAAACACCCGCTCCATGGGAAAGCCGGTCCGCATGAACTGCCGGTCGCAATTGGAGGTGACGACAAAAAAGTCCTTGTCCTGCACCAGGGCTAGAAGCTTCTTGTACAGCTCGGCGGGAGGGAAAACGTACCGGACGAAGTTCACATGGCGGACATTGTACGCCCATTCCCTGGCCTCGGGCCAGTTCTCCTTTTCGCGCTCAAACAGCTCATAGGGATAGTGATACCCCATGGCCGCCATCTCCGGCTGGAAGGTTTTGAACAGCTCCTCGTCCAGATAGCTCAGCCCCGCCGCCGCCGAAAGCCCCGCCCCCGCGCCGATTAATATCATATCGGCGGTATCCAGCCACGTTTTGAGCAGTTCCATGGATTCTATAAAATCTCCGCCGCTTTTTTCCGTATCACGAATATCTGCCATACAGCCTCCGCATACTAACTTTTATTTTATATTGTACGAAATGTGCCGCGTTTCCACAAGAGATGCATACAATAAAACAGTTGACTTCCCGCAACCGCTGCGGTATTATCTGGTAAAACACTTTTCGGGACTGATGATATGTTCGCGCTGTTTATCATGACCACCACCATGACCACTTAGGGCTTGCTTTTGCCGACGGCAAAGGTTGAGCCCTTTTGGCCGTCGGGTGATCGTGGTTTTTAAACAACAAACACCTTATCGAACGGCCAGGGTTCCGATAAGGTGTTTTTATTTTATTTAAATGGAGGTTATTGATTATGAATTCAAATCCGCGCATTGCCGTTGTCGGCGCCACAGGGATGGTGGGCCGCGCTTTTCTAACCGTTATCGAGGAACTGGGGCTTCCTGCCCGGGAGTACGTCCTGTTTTCCTCCGCCCGCTCCGCCGGCACCGTCTTGCCCTTTATGGGCAAGGCGTATACCGTGCAGGAGCTGACTGAAGACAGCTTCAACTCGGGCTTCGACCTGGCCCTGTTCTCCGCCGGCGGCGAGACGAGCAGGAAGTTTGCCCCCATCGCCGCGGAGAAGGGCTGCGTCGTCATTGACAACAGCTCCGCCTGGCGCATGGACCCCGACGTCCCCCTGGTGGTGCCCGAGGTCAACCCGGAAGCGCTCAAAAACCACCGGGGCATCATCGCCAACCCCAACTGCAACGTCATCCCCGCCACGGTCGCCTTGAAGCCCTTATATGACGCCTACGGCATCCGGCGCATTGTCTGCGCCACCTATCAGGCGGTCTCCGGCGCGGGCCGCGGCGGCTGGGACGACCTTGAAAACGGCTTGAAAGGCTTACCCCCGAAGAAATTCCCCCACCCCATCGCCGGCAACTGCCTGCCCCACATCGACGTGTTCCTGGATAACGGCTACACCAAGGAAGAAATGAAAATGGTGCACGAGACCCGCAAAATCCTGGGAGACGAAACGATAAAGGTCACCGCCACCACGGTGCGCGTGCCGGTATTCACCGGCCACAGCGCCGCCGTCAACGTTGAGCTGGACCGCCCCTTTGAGCTGTCGGACGTCTTTGACATGCTGTCCAAAACGCCGGGGCTCATTTTGCAGGACGACGTGCGCAACAACGTTTACCCCACGCCCCTGTCCGCCGCCGGGCGCAACGAGGTTTTCGTGGGCCGTGTCCGCCGGGACGAGAGTTTAGACAACGGCCTGAACCTGTGGGTTGTGGCCGACAACGTCCGCAAGGGCGCCGCCACCAACGCCGTCCAGATCGCCCTGGAGCTCCTCAAACAAGCTTAACGACGCCCGCCGGGGACGCCGTCCTCGGCGTCCCGCCGCGCGCCTAAGGTTGTCGACACAGGTCAGCATATATGCTAAAATAGCCTCAATTGTAAAAATCAGGCTGTTAAATAGGGAGTGGACTTATGACTGTATACATAAAACGCAACCTTGGCTGGCTCATCGGCCTGGCCGCGGCGGCTATAATCTGCATCGTCCTTATCGTCCTCCTGGTCCAGCAAAAGCACGCGACCAGCGCCGCGCTGGCGGAGATTGAAAACATACGCTCCAGCCTGACCCAGGAGCTGGAAACGAAGGATGGCCAAATTCAGGAATTGACCGATACAATCGATTTACTGTGGGCACAATACAACGCCTTGGAAGAAAATTTCCCGGGTATCCACTATCGGACGACGAATAGCGATCTCTTCGTTTACGACCGGGTCCTTCCTCTTGATCTGATAGACACTGTTCTTACATACTACAAATCAATAACCGACGAGGATTTAAAGACCTTCAAGTCGGTTATCGAAAAGGGTATGTCACTCATGAGGAAATGTTGACGACGTTTAATAACCGTGATTATCTGCCGCAATATCACATGATCAACAGCATTTTTTTACTTGACTCCTCCGCCGAGGATGAAAGCGAGCTTCAAGACCCGTCTTTCACGGGCTCCGTGGCCTTGTCTGTTGGCGGTTATTATCTGTATCTTCAGTGCGAAAACGGCAGATGGTACGTGAGCTGGTGGCATTGACAGTCTGCTTGTATCCCCGGCTCGGCCAAGCCTGCCCTTTACCAAGCAGGGGCGCTTATCAATTGATACACAACAAAAATCCCCGGCCTCACGGCCGGGGACTTTTTCTGAGTTGTCATTACCGCCTGATTTGTCATTCCCTCTTGATTTGTCATTCCCGCGAAGGCGGGAATCCGTTCAAGGATTGACGGATACGTCAAGACTTTTTTACGCTACAGCCGGCTCCTGGGTGCCGAACAGGAAGCCGTTTTCATCCGCGTCCACAGTGATAACGCAGCCCTCGGAGGCCTCCCCGCGCAGGATGATGCGCGCCACGGCAGTCTCCACGTTTTTCTGGACATAGCGCTTGACGGGCCGAGCGCCGTAGGTAGGCGAATAGCTCTCGTCGACGATATAGCGCTTGGCCTTATCCGTCACGCGCAGCTCCATGCCCTGCTCCCGGAGCTTGGCGGCGGTTTTGTCCAGAATCAGGTCGATGATCTGGATGATCTCCTCCGGCGTCAGGGGCTTGAACATGACCGTCTCGTCCAAACGGTTCAAAAACTCCGGCCGAAAGCTCATGGCCAGCTCGCCCAGCACGGATTTGCGGGCCTCCTCGGAGATGTTGCCCTCCCGGTCGATGCCGCTCATCAGATACTGGCTGCCGATATTGCTGGTCATGATGACAACGGTGTTTTTAAAGTTCACCGTCCGGCCCTGGCCGTCAGTCAGGCGGCCGTCGTCT
>JAJUHI010000106.1 GCA_029267955.1 Sporobacter termitidis
ACCAGCACCGGGATCAGCGTCTTCGGCGCAAGGTCGCCTAAAGCGTTGATAAAATCCCGGTTGGCGTATTTGTCAAAATCCCGCAGCAGCCGCGCGTCCAGGGCTTTTTCATCTAGCGCCGGCTTCAAGTCGATCACCATCTCGTATTTATTGTTGTCAAAATCCCGCATATGGGCGCTGGCCGACAGTACCATCGGACCCGACACGCCGAAATGGGTAAACAACAGCTCGCCGAAGTCCTCATAAACCGGCTTTTTGCCGCCGTTTCTGACCGTCAGGCCCACATTTTTAAGCGTCAGCCCCTGCATCCGCGAACAGATTTCCGGCGCGGCCCGCAGCGGCACCAGAGACGGCTTTGGCGGCACGATCCGGTGGCCGAGGGCGGCGGCGATGGCGTAGCCGTCGCCGGTGGACCCGGTCGCCGGGTAGGAGGCGCCGCCGGTGCACAGAATGGCGGCCCGGCACGGAATCTCCTCCCTGTCCGTTTTTACGGACGTGACGCGGCCTTCGGCTGTCCCGACGCCGGTCGCGCGGCCTTTTCTGACCACGACGCCGGTCTTTTGCATGAAGCGGGTCAGCGCCGATACGATATCGGCGGATTTGTCGGAAACGGGAAAGACCCTGCCGCCCCGTTCCGTTTTCAGCGGCACCCCCAGCTCCTCAAACAGGGCCATGGTGTCCTGGGGGGTAAAACCATTGAAGGCGCTTTGCAGGAACTTGCCGCCGGTGGGGATATTGTCCAGGGCCTGGCGGACCGGACAGTTGTTTGTCACGTTGCAGCGGCCTTTGCCGGTGATCAGGAGCTTTCTGCCCAGCCGGTCGTTCTTGTCCAGCAGCAGCACACCAAAGCCGCGCCGGGCCGTTAATGCCGCGGCCAGCATCCCGGCGGCGCCGCCGCCGATGACGACAACATCAGCCTTCATTATTAAACATCCGCTTTTTCATAAACCTCGTACTCATCCCATATGCGCTCGAGTTTTTCAAAGTTTGAGAACAGATCGCCCTTCGCCTTGGCGCTGGTAGCGACGATTAGGGCGTTGACAAGACTCAAGGGCGCCACCAGCGTATCCAGGAAGGAAATCATGTCGCTCCTGGCAAATAGGGCGATATCCGACAGCTTCGCTATCGGCGACGCCGGCGTGTCCGTAATGCCGATGACGGCGGCGCCCATGTCCCGGGCGTAGCGCATGGCCTTGATCGTCCGGCGGGAGTACCTGGGAAACGACAGGGCGATGAAGGCGTCCTCGGAAGATACGCGCAGAATCTGCTCGAACACCTCGCTGGCCGAGCTGCCGTTGATGACATGGACGTTCTCAAAAAGCAGGTTGAAGTAAAACCCCATGAAGTTAGCAAGCGCCGCCGCGGAGCGCAAGCCGAAGATGTAGATGCTTTTCGCATTGACGATGGTGTCGACGGCTTTGTCAAAATCCTCCCGGTTTGTCTCCTCCATCGTATGCCGGATCTGTTCAATGTCCGACGAGAGCACCAGCGACAGGATATCCTGGCTCTCCATCAGCTCCTTGGCCACCTGGATGCGCTGGACGGAGGTCAGGCAGTTGCGGATCATGTCCTGCAGCGCCCGGCGCATTTCCGGATAGCCCTCATAGCCCAGCTCGGCGGCAAAGCGCACCACCGTGGATTCGCTCACGTCGACCACCTGCCCGAGCCTGCTGGCCGTCATGAAGGCGGCTTTTTCATAGTTTTCGAGAATATACTTGGCGATGCTCCGCTGCCCCTTTGAAAAGCGCGGTGACGCCTCCTCTATCAGCGTCAGTATGTCCTTATCCAAAGAATTACCCCCAAATCGGCGGATTATCGTTGAGTTTGAAAGTTTTCCGTCTTTCTTGGTCTATCATACGCTTAAATTTAAATAAATCAAGCTTAAAATGCAATTTTAGCGATCGGCTCCTGCATAACGGCTTTTTAAAATCTCAACTTCCCGCTTTGTGAGATAGCGCCACTGGCCCGTTTTCAGGGCGCCGAGCTTTAGTCCGCCCTCCTCGATGCGTTTAAGGCGCAGGACCTCCAACCCCGCCTGGGCGCACATTTTGCGTATCTGCCGGTTCCGGCCTTCGGAAATGATGATCTCCAGCTCGCCGCCCGCCGGCGTCTCCTTCAGGAGCCGGACCTGGGCCGGGCGCGTTTTGTACCCGTCGATGACCATGGGCTGGCGCAGCGTCTCCAGCGCCTTGCCCGCCGGGCCCCGGACCGATGCGCGGTAGGTTTTTGTCTTCCCGCCGGAGGGATGGGCCAGCCGGTGGGTTAAGTCCCCGTCGTTGGTGAGAATCAACAGCCCTTCCGAATTGATGTCCAGCCGGCCGACAGGCCAAACCCGCGCCGGGCAGCCCGCCAGCAGCTCCGTGACATTTTTGCGGCCCTGCTCGTCCTTTAAGGTCGTCACGTACCCCCGGGGCTTGTTGAGCATTATGTAAACTTTTTCAGGCTTTGTCTCCAGAGGCACGCCGTCCACCGCGATGACATCCGTCTCGGGGTCGGCGCTCTGGCCCACAGATGCCACCTTGCCGTTGACCGTCACCCGGCCAGCGGCAAGCAGCTCTTCAGAGGCCCGCCGCGATGTCACGCCGTAGGCCGATAGGATTTTTTGCAGGCGCTGCAGCATGGTGACCTCCTCGAGTATCGGTTTCATTACCGCGCCGGCGCAGCATAAAACCGGCTGTTGACGGGAGGCCCCGAGGGGCCTCCCCTTTCATGTTTAACCAGACGGATTCACCGGAGCGGCCTGGCCCAGCAGCTGCCGCTTGAGCTTTTCCATCAGCCGCAGCGGTATCGTCTCGTCCAGAGCCACGTCTTCTTTATAGACAAGGGGGACAACCCTTATCTCTCTGCCGTCTTTTTTAATAACCGCCTGACCGGCCTTTCCCCCGGCCAAAACGGGCGCATAAACAAATTTTCTCAGCTCCCAGGTCAGGCTGATATCCTCGTCTTTCCGGAAGACAAGCGTCAGTGATTCCGCCGGTTCGACGGCGGCGGACTCCTTCAAGCCGGAAATCACCGGCACGGACCGGGCCGGGGCGCTGTCGGCGCTTATCCGGACGCACCGGAAGGTGTCAAAGCCCCAATTGTACAGCGCGGCGTGGTCCTGCCAGTCGCTGGGGGCGGACAGCGTCACGCAGATGAGCGTCATCCCATCGCGTTCGGCGCAGGACACGAGGCTCCGGCCCGCGCTTTTCGTGTACCCCGTTTTGATGCCCAGGGCGCCGGGGCAAATCCAGAGCAGCTTGTTGTGGTTTTTAAGGTGCCGGCCTGCCACCGCCTTATATTTCGTGGAGACAATTGTCCGGAATACCTCGTTCGTCATCGCCCGGCGGGCAATCAGCGCCAGGTCCCGGGCGCTGCCGTAGTGGCCCTCGGCGTCCAAGCCGTGGGGGTTGACAAAATGGGAGTTTGTACACCCCAGCGCGGCGGCATAGTCGTTCATCAGCGCGGCGAAATCCTCAACGCTGCCCGCGGCGTGCAGGGCCAGCGCCACGGCCGCGTCGTTGCCGGAGGCCAGCATGAGCCCGTACAGCAAATCCAAAACCGTCAGCGTCTCCCCGGGCCGAAGGTACATGGAAGAGCCCTCAACCGCCGGAAAATCAGCGCCGATGGTGACCTTTTCGCTGATATCGCAGCGGTCGAGCACAACGAGCGCCGTCAGCATTTTTGTGGTGCTGGCGATGAGCATTTTGCTGTCGGCGTTCTTTTCATAGAGCACCGCGCCGCTCTCAGCCTCCATAAGTATTGAGGACGTCGCCGAGATCCCCGGCGCCGATACCGTCGGCACTGACATGTCCGGTTTTGCCTGCGTTGCCGCAGCGGGTACCGGCAATGTTGTATTCAGCAGGACTGCAAGAAAGACGGCGCTTATAAGGCGGCGCTGCCGGCTTGTATGGCTGTAGGCTGAAGTCAACGGATATCCCCTCTTTAAAAAGTACTACCCCGTTTATGGCAAGGCAGTGCTTATTATGGTACGGGCCCGGGGGAATTATCCGCAACGCCATCAGGCGTTTTACGCCAACTGGCGTTTTAAATCCCGCTGGCGTTTGTTGTCGGATACTTTATGAAAATGGAACGCGCGCTATTTTTCGTCCTTGTTCACCAGCTCGGAGACCTTGTCGATCACTTCCGGCACCATCTCGATGATCCTGTCCACGGTGGTCGTCGCCGGCGGCGCGATGTTCAAGAGCTTGACGCTGGTGCCCCGGACGATGAGAAAAGCCACGGGCACAATATTGACGCCGGCGCCGCTGCCGCCGCCGAAGGAGTTGTTGGCCTGCTGGTGCTTTGAATGAAAATCCGTGCCGCCGCTGGCAAAGCCGAAGCTGACCTTTGAAATCGGGATCAGCGTCATCCCGTCCGCGGTGACAATCGGCGAGCCGACAATCGTATTGACATCGACCATTTCGCGGATTTTCTGCATTGTTGTCTCCATTAAATCGCCAATCGGATGCTTCTCCATACATTATACCGCCTTTCTGGTTTTTGACGTTGTCCTCCCGCTTTTGAGCATGCCGCCTAAAAGCGCCCAGAGAACGTAAACGGCTTCCCATACAGCCAGCGACAATCTCGCGCGCACATAGATGTACGGCTCCGTCGTCGTGAAGCTGACAGAGGCGCGCAGATCGCGCTTTTTGATTTTAAAGTTGTTTTCCAAAAGCGGCAGCAGAAAACCGTAGCCCACATGCGCCCCGCCAAACCAGAGCGCCGTCTCGAAGGGGTCTTCCCCCGCCGCCAGATAGTGGATTGTCAGCTCTTTAATGACCAGCTTCCGTCGGAGCCGGCCCAGGAGCTTGTTGATTGCCGGCAGTTGGTTTTTAAGCTCCTCCAGCCGGCCGGCCTTCATAACGCCCTCCCCGGCCTTCTTTTTTTCCGGCTTCTCCTTGCCCTTTTTCTGGGGGTAGAGCCGGTATTTGATAGGTCCGGCCTTGGCGTAGGCAATCAGCCCGGCCTTACCGCCCTGCGCGTTTCCCCCGGCGGTACCGCCGTTGGTACCGCTGTCGGCGACGCTGCCGTATTCGGCGACGACGCCCAGCGGGAGAAAGGCGATTAGGAGCAGCACGGCCAGAATTACGGCGGCAACAATCATTTTTCAGTACCGGCGGAGCGCTGCTCCGCTTCCGCTGCGATTTTGGCCATCTCAATCACCGGCGGCACCTCATCCGTCGTCAGCTGGAACTGGACCTCGCTCTCCGGGTCCGGCAGCTGCGGCAGCTCGTCTAATGAGGCGATGCCGAAGGTCCGCAAAAAGGCCGGCGTGGTGCGGTACAACAGCGGCCGCCCCGGGACATTCAGCCGCCCGCAGGTTTCAATTAAGCCCTTATCCTGCAAGAGCCCGACGGTATAAGCGCTGTCGACGCCGCGGACCTGCTCGATATAGGTTTTCGTCACGGGCTGGAAATAGGCGATAACGGCCAGGACCTCCAGGGCCTGCTGGGACAGCTGGGGCTGCCGCCTTGTTTCCAGAGCCAGGCGGATGATATCGGCATACTCCGGCGCGGAGCACAGCTGGACGGCTTTGTCCAGAAAGACAAGGCGGATGCCCCGCTGCTCATAAACATACTTGTCCCGCAGCTGCCGGCAGGCCTCCATCACCGATTCTTCCGTCGTCCCCAGTACAAGCGAGAGCCGGTTTATGCCCACGGGCTCCCCGGATGCAAATAGTATGCCCTCTATCACGGATTGTATGTCATGATTTTCCATATCTTTAACCTGCCTTATGAGGTTTCGCCGTCAACGGTTGATATATCGTCGGGCGTAAAACCGTCTGCGCTGTCCGGGCCTGAGCAGCAGATTTTAATATCGCTGCCGCCGCAGTCGATCAGATAAATCACGCCGGAGCGGCACAGCTCCAATACGGCGATAAACACGGCCACCATCTCCGAGCGGCTTTTTGACACGGCGATCAGCTCCCGGATATAGGCGGTGCCGGCGGTTTTGATATGGCGGAGGATCTCCGACGCTTTTTCCGTAACCGAGTAAACAATCGGCTTTGGGTACGCCACGGTTTTCATCTCGGCGGCGCCGGTCAGCGCCTCCCTGTCCAAAAGCTGCCGGAGCGCCGCCGTCAGATCGTTCACATCGTGCACATACCGGTAGGTGTTGTCCGGCTCCAGATACTCCGGCTGCTTGACCATGAGTCCGATACCGGTGCGGTGCATGTCCGCCAGGGTGCCGACCACGGCGCGTATCTGCGCGTAGCTGTCCCGGCGGCGCAGTTCCTCCAGGGAGGAGATGAGGTCGTTGAGCTCTTCCACTTCCCGGTCGCCGGACAGAAGCATTTTCGTTTTGATATAGACCAGGTGCGAGGCCATGGAGACAAACTCGCTGGCGATCTCCAAATCCATCGCCGACAGCGTGTCCAGGTATTGCAGGTACTGGTCCAGGATGAGCGACACGCTGATGTCTTTGATCTCTATTTTGTTCTTGCTTAAAAGCTGCAGGATCAGCGCCAGCGGACCCTCAAAATCCGTATTGCCGTCCTTTGACTTGACAACGCCCTCGAGCCTGAATATCGGGTTTTCCACTCTATGATCAGCTCCCCATCAGCCCCATGACCAGGTTATATGAAAACAGCGTGATGTTGGACAGCCACCCCATCACCGCGCCCGAGACAATGCCGAGGAAATTGGTTCTCCTGTTCCATAAAATGACCAGCAGCAGTAGAATAAAGCCGTACCGCTCATACCGCATCAGCTTGTAATACAGCTCGTCCGACGCCACGGCAAACAGAATCTTCGAGCCGTCCAGGGGCGGCACGGGGATGAGGTTGAATATCCCAAGAAACACGCTGAATTGGGCGGTCATCGTGATAATATCCAGAACAATGTTCCCGGCGAAGCTGTCGGCCAAAAATGGAACCAGCAGCCCCAGGAGAAACATGAACACGACGGCCATGATGAAATTTGAGACAGGGCCGGCCAGGGCGGAAATCGCCATGCCACGCTTCGGGTTCTTAAAGTTCCTCGGGTCAATCTGGACGGGCTTGGCCCACCCGAAGCCGGCAAAGACAAACATCAAAAAGCCGATGGGGTCCAGGTGCCGGAGCGGATTCAACGACAGCCTGCCCATCGACTTTGCCGTGCTGTCGCCCAGCTTGTACGAAACAAACCCGTGGGACATTTCATGAAACGTGATACACAGCAGCGCCGCGGCAACGGATATCAGGCGCTGGTACAGGTATTGCCAATCAAAGCTTTTCAATACTTCCGCCACAGGTCAATTCTCCCAGTGCGTTTTCTCCAGTATAGCATCACCGGAGGCTATTTTCAATCTCGTATATGAGCGCGTCGCGGTTCGTGCCCTTCTCCGCGGAAAAGGGCAACAGCCGGCTTGCGCAGGGCGGCAGCGCCGCCCGGATTGTTTCCAGGTTCGCCTCTGCCGCCGTCTTCGACAGCTTGTCCGTCTTGTTGGCCACGACAACCAGGGGCCGCCCGGTGGCGGCAAACCATTCGGCCATGAGAATATCGTCGGCCGTGGGGCTGTGGCGCGCGTCCACAATGAGCACGCCCAGTGTGATTTTGTCCCCCCGGGCGAAAAATGATTCCATCAGCTTTCCCCAGCGGGCCTTTTCCGCTTCGGAGACTTTGGCGTAGCCATAGCCGGGCAGGTCGACAAAATACACCCGGCCGTCAATCTTGAAGTAGTTGATGTGGACGGTCTTCCCGGGCGTTGCGCCCACCCGGGCAAAATTCCTGCGGTTTAAAATCCGGTTGATGACGGAGGATTTGCCCACATTGGATTTTCCGGCAAACACGACCTGCGGCAGGCCGTCGTCAATAAAGCCCGACGGCTCTGCCGCTGATTTGATGAATTGTACGTTGTGATAGTTCAGCATCGCTATCCCCGCTGCAAATCTCTCTACCTTGGCAAAAACCACTGCGTGGTTTTTGCCCAAAGCCAATAACTTGTTATTGGCGTGTGATTTTTGCCCAAGCACAATAAGGCTATTGCCTTATTGTGCTGCCGTTTCGTTCCGTGCTCTCGATGATGGGCAGCATCGGCTCCTC
>JAJUHI010000107.1 GCA_029267955.1 Sporobacter termitidis
GCCAGTATAACCATGGCGACGACGCTTTTTTTAGTTACAAGGCGCTTGTTCATGACGCCCAGGAGCCGTTCCCGCAGCCATTGCTTTTTATAGCCGAGCACGGCGATCATCGGCCCGCCCAGGTCGGCGGATGCACGCAGCGTATCCAGGAGCATCTGGCCGTAAGCCCGCCGCCCCTCCTCGTCCATATCGCGGATAACGGCCTCGTCGCAGGACAGCTCGGACAGCCGGTGCAGCTTACTTTTCATGAGATAAACCAGCGGGTTAAACCAGTGGATACAGGCGGCAAGCTGTACAAGCCATTTGCTCCAGAGATCGCCCCGGCGCCAATGGCACAGCTCATGCCGGACGGCTAGCTCGGTGTTTGCATAGTCCTTCGGCAGATAGATAGCCGGGCGCAGCAGGCCGACCAGCAGCGGCGTTGTGACCCTTGCGTTTTCATAGACGGGTATACGCCCGGATGTGAGGAGCGCGCGCCCGTTTTTGAGTCTTGCGGCTGTCAGACAATACCCCGCGGCATGCCATAAAAGCATCCCGACAGCGCCGGCGGCCCACACAATGGTGAGAATACGGTATGTGTCAAAAAGAATGCCCGGGGCCGCCGCGGCGGGCGCGGGATCGGCCGGTTTCACAGGCTGCTGCGGGGCGGCAGGGGTCAAGCTAGTAGGCGCATCGCTGTCATCCAATCCGGTCGTAGGAACCGCGGCAACGGGCGCCGCGGATACCCGGGCGGCGGGGAAACGAATCTCCGGTACGGGCAGCTCCAGCTTAAAGGGGACCGGGACGAGAAAGCTCGCCGCCACGATCAGCCAGAGGCAGTACAGCCAGGCCTTCGGCAGCCTGCCCCGCAGCAGGGCGGACGCCGCCAGGCAGACAAGGCAGGTCACCCCGCCCGTTAAAGACAACCGCAAAATGGCGTTAAACAGGGAGATCATTTTTAAGCGCCTCCCTTGTCCAGGATTTTCTGCAGCTCGCGCAGGTCCTCCGCCGTCAGCCGTCCGGCGTCGCAGAGCGCCGCCATCATGTTCTTGACGCTGCCGTTGTAAAGGCTGTCAAGAATGCTGCTCGTTTTTGCCAGGCTGTAGTTCTCCCTTGTAATAAGGCTCTTGTAACGGTAGGAACGGTTCTCTTTCTCGGCGGCCACCGCGCCCTTTTCAGTCAGCCTTGATAAGAGCGTTAATACCGTCGTGCGTTCCCAGTCCTTGTCCAGCCTGCCGCGGATTTCACCGGTTGACAGGCCCTCCGGCGCGTCCCAAAGGACCTTCATAATCTCCAACTCGGCATCCGTGATTTGGATATCGCTCACGTTGATGCGCACCTCCGTTCGTCTACATATGTCGTCGCCTATAGACTACACCTGTAGACGTGTTTTGTCAAGCAAAAAATGGCAAAAACACCGCAAATCACAAAAGTGTGATTTGCGGCGTCTTTGTTGGTGTGGTGTTCCGCAATCCAAGCCTTTGGGAATGTCAGCTGATCGTGGATGGGCCGGTATCTGCGGGGGTGTACGTCACGGTTTTAACGATGGTTGTGGATTTGCCAAAGGAGTTTGTCGCCACGATGACGATGGTGTTCGTCCCTTCCGACAGGGTAATCGTGGCCGACCAGTTCCCCGTACTGCCGGCCACCAGCCGGTCGTTGACGTAGACCTTGGCGCCGGGGTCAACGGCGTCGCTGAGTGTGCCGGTAATCGTCAGGGCGGCGGAGTTGACGGTTGCCGGGATATCGTTTACCGTCAGCGCGGGGGCTGCAATTTCTGCGATGTACTTGATCGTCTTGACGACCGACGCGGGTTTGCCGTAGGCGTTGACCGCTCTGAGGACGATCGTGTTATCCCCCTCGTTCAAGGTGACGGTTTTCGCAAAGCTGCCGTCGGCGTTGATCGGGACAACCTGGTCGTTGATATAAAGGACGACGCCTTCCCTTTCGCCGCCGATGGCGCCCTCGATTGTCACGACCTTCTGGTCGGTGATATCCGGGCATTTGGTCACGGTGATTGTCGGAGAGCCCAGGGTGCAGACGACGGTTTTCTCCTGGGTCACCGATTTGCCGGCGGTGTTGGTGGCCACGAAGACGAATTTGTTCTCGCCCTCGCTCAAGGTAAAGGTCTTGGACCAGGTACCGTTGGAGGCGATGGTGACCGCCTGGCCGTTGATGGTGAGGAAGACCTGATAGTTGGGATCGGTGACGGTACCGCGGATGGTGACGGTGTTGGTCGTCACGGTGGCGGGGCACTCGGTGATGGTCAGCTGCAAGCCGGACGGGGTGTAAACGATGGTCCGCTCCTGGGTGGTCTTCACACCGGCGGCATTGGATGCCACAAAGACGAACTTGTTTTCGCCTTCCTTCAGCTTGACGGTGATGCTCCAGTTGCCGGACTTATCCACGGACACCGTTTTGTCGTTGACCGTCAGGGTGACCTTTTTGCCGGTGGTATCCGTCAGCGTCCCCTTGATGGTGACTTTCTCCGTCGTGGAGGTGGTGGGGCATTGGGTGATGTTGAGGACGGGCGCGCCGATTTTATACTCGGCCGTCACTTCAATCGTTTTTGTCTTATCGCCCTTTACCCCGGTGATGGTAAAGGTTTTCTTGCCCTCGCCGGTAAACTCATAGGTGTAAACGCCTTCATATTTGCCGGCGCCGTTGCTTTTCATCGTGATCTTGGTGCCGTCGACAGTCACGGCTGTGCCCGCATCCGCTTCAATATAGACGGAAACCTTTTTGCCGTCATGACTGTAAACGCACTTGGCCGACAAATCAAGCTCCCCGTTTATATCGACGACCGCCTGCTTTGTGGCTCTGCCCAGCAGCACGACAGCTTCCGCACGGGTGATGCTTTTGGTGGGCCGGAAGGTCTTGTCGGGATAACCGCCGATAAGACCCAGCTCGCAGGCCAAGCTGACATAGGGGAGCAGCGCCGGGGTGATGCTGTTGCTGTCACGGAATTTGGTTTTCGCGTAATTGGGGTTCTTGACATCGTCGGCCGACAGGCCCATCATGCGGACAAGCGCCACGGCAATATCCTCCCGCGTGGCGTACTCCGTGGGATGGAACGCCGGCGGGCCGCCGAAGGGGCTGGCATAGGCGGTCAAAAAGTCCTTGCAGGCCTCAACGTAAGGATATGACCAGTCGTCGGGACCAACGTCGCTGAAGCTCGGCGTGTCCGGGGTGGTCAGCGGCGCGTTGAAGGTCAGCGCCAGCATTTTGCAGAACTGCTCCCGGGTCACGCCCTCGTCGGGCGCGAAGCTGCCGTCCCCGTAGCCCGAGATGATACCCTTGTCAATAAAGTTTTTGATATCCTCATAGGCCCAATAGGTGTCGGGGACGTCAATAAAGATATAGGTGTTGCCATGCTTGTTTTTATGGGTCTGCGGCGTGTTGTTTTCCTTGGTGTTTTCCTGGGGATGGCAGGCGCTGATGAGAGCGGACCCGCCGCTCCCCGGATAGCCCGCCGCCAGGGCTGGGACGCTGAAGGACAGCGCTATCGCAAGAACGATAATTAAAGCCAGTATCTTTTTCATAAAACTCTCCTTCTTTTATTGACAGCTGTTCCAAGGCCTGCTTTGCGGAAGGGTGCCGGACAAGCAAAAGGCGCAGGGCATAAAACTTTAATTTATAGTACATTGCCCAGCAACATTTGACTATTGTCCTCCAGTACAGTTTTTTTTTACCAGAAATTGTACCTGCTCCGATTAAACTTGATGCCCGAAAAACGAACAGGCGTCTGACCCATTGATCAGACGCCTGATTTTTGCTTGGCAAGCTATCTTTTGATGCTGTCCGCCACAAAACGCATCCATTCCTCGGGCTCCAGCCTGCCGCTGGAGGCGGTTTGATAGAAGGTTACGTGGAGGACAATATTCCCCTCCTGTATCACAAGGGAAGGAAAGCCCGTACCGTTTATGTAGGCAACGGCATAGTCCGTACCAAGCGGCGGCGTGTCCAGCGGCGTAAAACGACCGCCCCGCTTATCCCGGTGGTAATACTCCAGCGCGAGGCCTTTTGCTATCCAGGGGGCAATTGTTTCATGGTAGTCCACGTACAACCCGCCTTCCAGGACAGTCCCGTCCGGCCGCCTGATACGCGCATGCTCGGCCCAGTCAATATTATAGGGGGCCAGCCAGTCGGACCATTCTTTGACGGCGTTAAACCCGGCGTCATCGATTAACCGGAGAAGGCGGTATTCACCGTCGCCGGCGAGATCGGCCATCGTTGCAAATGGAGGGTCCCCGCGATAATCGGCAAGCGGCGTTTTATCCTCGTCCAGAGCGGAAACGCTCCACCTGCTAAGCAGGATACACAGCCATACTGCTATCAGCACAATCCGCAGCCCGTTTTTAACATAATGCCGGGCCATCCGTTTTCTCCAGTTCTTGGCGTGATCCAGCACGCCGTCAATTTGCAGCTTCTTGCGCAGCCTGCCAAGGTGGACGGCTTTTGCCAGCGAACCGGCAAACAGCCACAATAGCAGCAAAGCGCCGAACATGAAATACCACGTCTGGGCGCGGATTGCGGTCAGGAGCAATTCTCCGCGCATCGCCACGATCGGATAGATAATCAGCCAGAGAAAGGCCTGGAACGCGGCGGCGTATTGGCGCTTGCGGACCGTATTGAGCGCGATGGCATGGACCTCCGGGTCGGTATTTAATTCCCTTGCGCCGGGGCTATTTGAACGGTAGATGTAAAAATCCCCGCGTTTTGCGATGTACGCCCAGCCGTATTTTTCGCTTAACGCAACGGCTTCCTTATCCGGCTCTCCGCCGTCGTCAGACCACATGCCGGTGTTCTTTTGGGAAGCCTCCAGCCGGTACTTAACATGCTGCGGCGCGCCTTGCTTAAAAACCGCAATACCGGCAAATATCCCGTCTTCGGCAAGTATCAATCCTTCTCTGGCCATATCGGTCAGCCAGCTTTCCGTCCCTTCCACGTCATACGCCGGGCAGGGCGCCAGCCGATAAACATTCCGGCCCTCTTTTTTGTGTTCCGCGGGCATCGTCATACCTCCTTGCCGGCATTTTCAGCATCCCGGATGCACTGCCGGAGCCGGTCCAGTTCCGCGTCATACGCTTGCGCGCCTTTGTTGGTGATGCAATAGGTGCGCTTTCGGCCATCCACCTCAATTTCGCGGATATACTTTTCCGTTACAAACTTGGACAGGATGGTGTAGAGCGTTGCCGGACCGATCTGCAGCCGTCCGTTGGTGTGTTTCTCGATGTAGTCGGCAATGTCTATCCCGCACATCGGGCCCTGCCGGAAAGCCATGAGCACATAAAACATGGATTCGGTCAGGACCTCCATCGCTTTTTTCGGCAAAAGTATGCCTCCTTACCTCGCACGAGAATGCGATATCGTTACATGATATCATATAACGATATTGTTGCTTGTGTCAATAACTGCCAATGCAACAGCGCCGGATTTGCGGTTTTAACTCTTGATTTTTAATAATTTTGACGAAATATGTTGCTAAATACAGGAAAGATTAATATAATTTAACACAAGAGAGGTGGTCTAAATGCAACAAGCTGCTGAAACGCCCATCAAGGTGCGCTATTCGCAGGCGGACCCGGAGGCGCTGCGCATCCAGTTGTGCGACAGATATCCGCTGCAGGAGCCGGTACGATGCGAGCTTGTGCAAAACGGCATGAACGATGTCTACAAGGTTTATACCGGGGAGGCCAATTACTATCTGCGGATCTCTCTGGCCGGCGCGCACCGGCTTGCCGACATCGAGGACGAGGTGGCGGTCATCCGGCACCTGGCCGGCGACGGGCTCAAGGTGGCCGTTCCGGTTGCCGGCCGCGACGGTGCCGACGTCTGGGCAATCCGGGCCCCGGAGGGCACCCGCTATGCCGTTTTGTTCACCGAAGCGGAAGACAACCCGTCGCAGGACCAGTGTCAGTGCTACTGGAACCTGGGCTGCGCGGTTGCCAGGATGCACCGGAGCATCGACAGCAGCGCGATTGTCATCTTACGGGAACCCTGGGACGACAGGACGCTGATCACAAGGCCCCTGGCGCTTTTAAAGCCCTATCTGGCCCACCGGGTAAAGGATTATACCTATCTTGCCGACAGCGCCGCCGATATATGGACGACGGCGGGGCTTGCGGAAAAAGCGCCGCCGTATTTCGGCTTCTGCCACGGCGATATACAGCCGAGCAATTTCTTCTTCGCGGACAGCGAGCCGGTTCTGTTCGATTTTGACGGTATGGGCATGGGGTGGCGCGCTTATGATATCGCCGTTTTTGCCATGAACATGGGGACCTGGACCCCGGGGTTCCTGGAGCAGGACGTCTGGAAAGCGTTTATCGGGGGCTATGAATCCATCCGCAAGCTTGAAGAGTGGGAGCGCCGGAGCATCCCCGGCTTTGCCGCGCTGCACGCCCTGCGCGTCATGTGGCACCACGCCGACCTGCGGGCGCGCAACTCCGACAGCCATTTCTACTGCACCGACCCGTATTTTGATTCCCTGATTCAGGTTTTCAAGACCTGGTATGACCGATTTAAAGCGGGAATCTCGTAATTTTTGAATTTTCCCTTGCGAATACTTGTTAAATATAATAAAATGCTCTAAAATTACAATAACAGTTTTGGCAAAACTGGAGAAATCCAGCGGCGCAAAGCTACAGGGTCTAAGGCCGGCCGCCAAAACCGACGGGGCGCCGGTTATGACAGCCAGTTGCATCCCGGCCGGGCGTCACTCCGGCCCGATCCGGAGACGGCTGGCAGCCGTCCGTTATTATTTTGTGCGGATTAACACCGCCGGAAAGACAGAGGGAGGAGCGCGCAATGGAGACAATGGAGCCCGGCCCGGCCGCAGCGGCGGCGGAGGCGCCGGAGAACGCCCAAAAAGACACGCAGCCGCAGGACCTGGTGGAGAAGCTTGCCGAGCGGGATGCGCTCATGGGCGAAAAAATCAAGGAAGCGGCCAACGTTGTCTGCCTGGTGGGCGTGCTTTCGGCGTTGATTATCGGACTTTTAATCGGGGACAGGTATGTGGGCGCCGCGGGCGCTCTGGCCGGTTTTATCACGGCGTGCGCGGGCTTTACGATAACGGCCGCGCTGGTGAAGACCCTGTACAAGTACGGCGATATGGTCGCCGCCTACGTCGAGCAGATGAAAGCGCTCCGGGAGCAGGAGGCGCAGCGGGCTTTGGCGGTGTTTATATCAACGCCGGCAATGACGGAATCCGAAGCGCCGGAAGCGGAGGAAGAGACGGCGGCGGAAGAAGCGCCCGCAGCGGAGACCGCGGAAGAGCCCGTTCCCGGCGAGCCGGAAGCCGACTCGGACGACGTGGGGGAACAGACAGAATTTGAGGCGCAAATCGAGGTTGGCGCGGACGCATTGCCGCCGGGCGATACATCACCGCTGGGCGATAAATCACTTAGGTGATGAATCACCTATAAGTGATTTGGAAGACCCCGGCGCATTTGATGCGGAATATCCCCCTGGGGAGATCATGTGTCCTTTCTGCGGCCAGACACAGCCGGCGGGGCAGAATACCTGCTCTTATTGCGGCTTCCAGTATACTTATAACAGCGGGCAGGACGCATCAGCCGGGATATCCAAGCCGGCATGAGAATATGAAAAACCCCACCTTGCGGTGGGGTTGCTTATTTTTTGCTGCTTTTCCGGAGGCGCAGGCGCTGGAGCCGCTGGGGCCCGTTCTGCCGGCTGTGGTAGATACGGAGCTTTTCAAAGGCGGTTTCGATGTCCCGCACAAGCCGGTAAACGCTCCTGTCGTGGTACAGGGCGCTGCGGCGGTGCGTCTTACCGTACGCCTCCATGACTGCAGGGTAACGGTTGACGGCGCTTCTAACGGCGTCCTCCCAGGAGCATTAGATCTCTTCCATGGCATTCTGGCCCATCTCC